>CAYTLV010000021.1:0-16820 GCA_964438445.1 uncultured bacterium
ATTGATCGATCATAAAGATAAACAAGTAACTTTTGTTTACTTTTGCCTTTTATTATGCTATTTTCAGCGCGGTGAGGTAATTGCAATGAAGGGCTTCGAAAAAGAAAGAAATAAGATCCCAAACCCGCTCTGGGTAAAATTGCGTTTCTATATCCTTATCTTGCTATCAACCGCACTTATACTCTTGTTAATAATAAGCTTAGATAATGCTTTACACTTACTGGAAAATATTCTTCCAGCCGGTATTAGTCTAACAAATGCAGTCATTGCTTATATTATTACAAAACGTGAACAAGGAAGTAGGACTTATAAACAAATGATGGATAACATTAAAAAATGGACCATTATTCGTTTTATCAGCATGGCACTTCTTGTTTTTCTGCCAATCATCACTAAAGTAGTTGAGCCCCTCCCCTTTATCTTCTCATTTATCGGTTTCTATATCCTGCATCAGGTCACGGAAATTGTCATCTTGCAAAAGGAAGTAAAATAATGTTATGAAACGTCCCATTCGACATATTCTTCCGATCCTGTTTATCATCCTACTAATTCCTCAGTTTAGTTTTGCATCCGATGGCAATTCGATGGTTCAGCAAATGATGATCTTGGTCTCCCAATTGGCCCTTATTCTTTTTGCAGCAAAGTATATGGGGAAATTGTTTGATCATTTTCATTTACCTTCTGTGATCGGTGAACTTTTTGCCGGAATTTTAATCGGCCCTTTTTTATTGGGTAAAATTCCACTTCCGGGTTTACCTCATGGTCTCTTCGGTGATTTTCTTTTTAATAATCCAGCTGCCGCTCTTCCTGTTTCAAATGAATTATACGCCTTCTCGGTGATCGCATCCATTCTTCTACTATTTATGGTGGGACTTGAAACAGATCTAAATCTCTTTTTAAGATATTCATTCCCGAGTATTGTGATCGGTGGAATGGGTGTTGTGTTTTCCTTTGTTGCCGGTACCGGAATTGCAGCTTTTTTCTTAAAAGAACCCTTTATGCATCCGCAGGCTTTATTTCTTGGCGTGATCTCAACAGCTACATCTGTGGGAATAACGGCCAGGATATTATCGTCCCGAAAAAAAATAAATTCACCGGAGGGTGTAACTATCCTTGGATCCGCAGTGATCGATGATGTGCTGGGGATCATACTTCTTGCAATAGTTATCGGAATTTCTGCCAGTAAACTTGGCATGATGAATTGGGCACATATCGGTCGTACCTCCTTAAAAGCACTCAGCGTTTGGCTGATCTTTACAGTTCTGGGACTTGTTTTTGCAACACAGATCAGCCGTTTCTTGAAAACATTTAAGAAAGCAAGCTCGATCGGGATCATGTCTTTGGGACTTGCCCTCCTTTTTGCCGTAATTTTTGAATCTGCCGGTTTAGCCATGATCATTGGTGCCTATGTTATGGGTTTATCTCTTTCCAAAACTGATCTTTCCTATGTTATTCAAGAAAGTCTTCATAATATTTACGAATTTTTTGTCCCCATATTTTTCTGCATTTCAGGTATGTTCGTAGATTTTAGCGTATTTAATAATTGGAAAATCCTTTTATTCGGATTGGTATATGCCATTACAGCCTATTTAGCTAAAATAATCGGTTGCGGCTTATCGGCACGCTTTTTTAAATTTAATAATCTAGGCGCCACTCGCATTGGGATTGGTATGGTACCTCACTGTGAAGTTGCTTTAATTATTGTTGGTATTGGCTTATCACACGGTATATTAAATGAAGAACTGACCGGCGTAGCAATTCTTATGGTGCTTATCACATCAGTTCTTGCTCCAGTACAACTTGATTATTTATTAAAGAAAAAACGTTCAGGTGTAGCAAAAGGAATGATAGTAGATAAACATATTCAAACTGATTATTCTTTTCCATCAACGGCGATCACTGAACTCGTTTCAAATAAATTGATATCCTATTTTCAAAATGAAGGTTTTTTTATCAATATTATTGAAGGTGATAATCATATTTATCATGTACGCCGACTCAATACTTTTTTAACATTTCAGTTTTTAGATACAACGATCTCATTTTCAACGCGGGAAGATGACATTCCCTATGTTAAAAACATTATGTATGAAACGCTTCTCGATCTTAATCAAACGATCGAAAAACTTAAAGCGGTAGTTAAACCCGAGGAATTAAAAAAAGATTTGAAGATGAAAACAAGCTCGGGAAATGGAAAAACTAACTTTCCCCTTGATAAAGTATTGGATGCTAACTGTATCATCATGAGTTTAGAAGCAGATAGCAAAGAAGATATTATCAATTCTTTAGTAGATGTACTGAATAATAACAATTCACTTCTTGATGCTGAAGAGGTCAAACAAGCCGTATTGGAACGTGAAAACGCAATGAGCACCGGAATGCAATATGGTGTAGCACTTCCGCATGGTAAAACTGATGCAATAAAGAAAATAACAATGGCTGTGGGATTAAAACCTGAAGGTATTGATTTTAAATCTCTTGATGGAAAACCATCAAAAGTTTTTATTTTGGTCGTATCTAGAAAAAAAACCGCCGAACCACACATACAACTTCTATCTGAAATTGGTAAAAAACTATTTTCAGAAGATGCTGTGAATAAACTACTATCTTGTAAAAACGAAGAAGAAGTCAGAAACTTCTTTATTAAATAAAGTGAGGAAAAAATGAAATTAAAACCGTTTTTTAATCTTAAGGCAAGTAAGCTGCATACTGAAGCTACTAAAAAGGCTGATGTTCTTATGGACATTGCCAATGCTGCCGTAGAAAGTGAAACACTGCAATCTGTTGATCCGGAATTACTTTATAAAAAATTAATAGCGCGGGAATCAGTTGGATCTACGGGTTTTGGTGATGGAATTGCTATTCCTCACTGTTCTTTAGATAATATCAATTCATTTGTAATCGGTGCTATCACCTCACCTCAAGGCGTTGAATTTAAAGCTCTGGATGGAAAACCCGTTAAGCTCTTGATGTACATTATAGCTCCAAACAAACAACGGAACGACCATATTCGCATTCTCTCTGAAATATCAAAGGTTCTAAGGATCCCCGGCAATGTTGCGACCCTACTTGAACAAAAGAACGTCACCGCGTTTTTTGATACTTTTTGTGAATTAGGGACTTGGGATGTAAGTGAAGAACTTCCGCAGCAATACGCTCAAATGACCATTCATATTCAGGATTCTAAAGCTTTCGATAAAATATTAGAGGTTTATACGGAAATTGAAGATTGCCATGTTTCCATTCTTGATGGACATAATGCCAGTAAATTTCTATATGCTTTACCTCTTTTTTCTCATTTCATGGATGAGGAACACAAAGGATTTCACCGATTGATCGTAGCAGTTGTTAACACGGTGTATATCAACGACAGTATTCGTAAGATCAATGCTATTTGCGAGGATCTCAATTGTAAATCTAAGGTACTGTTGACAACACATTCTTTAAGTTACTATAACGGTGGTATAGAAATATAGGACATCCATTCATGAACACTTTTTTTAATTCGATTCATAATTTACCTCAATTACTGATCATAGGATGTATTATTATTGTAGCATTCTATCTGGGAAAAACCGTAAAGCTAGTTAAATTGCCGTCTCTTATCGGTTTTATGTTTCTCGGTGTATTGCTAGGCCCATCCTTGTTCAATGTCCTTGGAGAAGCTCAACAGGATCAACTCAGTTTCATTACAGAGATAGCACTTGGGTTTGTTGCTTTAAGTATTGGCCTCGAGCTTAAATTTTCCTCACTTAAAAAGCTTGGCAAAGGAATTGTCGGGGTTATCTTTGCCGAATCTTTCGGTGCTTTTATTCTTGTTACCGGTCTATTGTACTTAATAACGAAAGACTTGCCCATGTCGCTTGTTTTCGGCGGTATAGCGCCCGCAAGTGCTCCGGCGGGTACCGTGGCTGTCATTCAGGAATATAAGGCCAAGGGGCCGCTTACAAACGCACTTTACGCAGTTGTCGGCTTCGATGATGGACTAGGTATCATTTTGTTTGGTTTTGCCGCGGCAATTGCTAAAAACATTCTAACCCAGCAAACCGGCGCCGATAGTCAAAACTTTTTTGCCATGATGTGGATTCCTCTCAAGGAAGTGTTCTTGAGTATAGGTGTGGGTGGTATATTGGCTCTGATATTTTCACTCTTGGCAAAGCGTTTAAAAAACTCCGGTGATATATCAATTCTATTGATCGGAACAACCTTTGTTGCTATAGGCTTGAGTACACAATTTCATTTATCTCTTATACTTACCAATATGATCATCGGTATGATCGTTGTTAATACGCAATCCTATGATCTGATCCAAAAGATCCATGACCGCTTACCTTCTTTTATGCCACTTCTTTTCATCCTCTTTTTTACTTTGGCCGGATCAAATTTACACCTTGCTGCTCTTCCTTCCATGGGCGTGTTAGGTTTGGTCTACTTTGCCGCACGCTCAAGTGGTTTGATACTTGGAGCGCGTATCGGTGCATTGTTTGGACATATGGATAAAAAGATCAAAAATTGGATCGGTTTGGGTATTCTGTCTCAAGCCGGCGTCGCTATTGGTTTATCCTTGATTGTTAAACATGAATTTGCCGGACTTGGTAGAATGTTAGCCAGCGGACAAACCACAGGAGATGTGATCGGTACTACGGTTATTACCACCGTTACCGCCACCTGTTTATTCTTTGAGATCATCGGTCCTATCCTTACTCGCATCGCTCTGAAGAAAACCGGGGAAATTGAATGATGGTAACTGGTAACTGGTAACTGGTAACTGGAGAATATTAACTTTCAATAATTAATGCAAGGTAAAGACGTCCCGAAGCTTCGGGACATCGCGTCGCTACAATTTATATATGGATTTCCAAATCATGACTACAAATGGATCCTGAATCAAGTTTAGGATGACGTGTATTTTCCCTTCTCACCTCTCACCTCTCACCTCTTACGCCTGCCGGCCGTAGCTCCCAGTAGGAGCGAAGGTTGGTTTTACGTCTTACATTTATTTCTATTCTTTCTCGACCATCCGGCAGATCCTTTCTATGTTCGGACACCAGCCGGAAAATCTTCACGTCTCACGTTTTACGCAATTGTCAATTGTTCTTTGTTAATTTTCAATTGAATTTGTTTCGCTCCCACGGAGCTTATTATTTTAATGCGATTACATATCTACAAAGCTATCGTCCCTACGGGACTTATGCTTGCTCTCCTTCTCCCCGCTTCCCCTCCTTTTTTCTTCTTTTTTTCACGTCGTCTTACGCCTGCCGGCCGTAGCTCCCAGTAAGAGCGAAGGCTGGTCTTACTTCTTACTTCTTACGTCTTACTTCTCACGTTTTACGTCCTAAAATACAAAAGCCTATTGTGTGATAGGCTCCTGATGAGAGAGAGATTTATTTATGAAGTTTTTTATTGACTAAAAGCACTCTGTAAAAAAACCTTAATATTTAATACATAAGTGATTTCGCCGCTAGTTCCATTTATCTGGAAACTGGAATTTCTATTTTTTGGATTATAATAAATGAAGTATTTCCCATCAATAGATGCTGGAGGTGTCGTTGAACTCTGATTTGTATAATCCGATCCGTTGATCGTTAAATTAGTGACCCGAGAGGATGAAAAACTGGAAATGCTGCCATAAACGTATATGTACTGTGCAGATCCACCGCTAATTGAATATGGCATATCTACGCGTGAATAATCATTTCCATTCCAACTTACCATATCGGGATAAGGTTCTACTTCTACTTCCTCAATTACCATACTTCCTATTTCATTGGAAGATTTATAATAAATATAATAATAACCATTGATCTTGACAGGCATTGTAACAGAAGTTTGATTGGTAAAATCAACTCCATTGATTTCAACTATATCCATATTAACTGAAGATATTGAACCAATGTCCAAGCTTGTAGCAAAATATAATTCCGAAATACCATTCTTCAAGAAAGGTAATGAGGTGATTGTTACAGTATCAAGAGGTTCCAATTCTAAGGACATTTCAGCATTTGCTGATGATGAGGCATAATAAATATAGTATTTACCATCCACGCGAGAAGGCATAGCACTTGAATTCTGGTTTGTGTAATCGCTATCATTGATCTTGATCGTGTCCATGTTCGAAGAACTAACAGAATAAAGATCGTCAGTAGTTGTAAAATAATATTGACCGACACCTGCTTTACTAAAAGGAACATTAACATTGATTGTATCAATGGCGGTACCAGGCTCTAGGGTAAGAGACATTTCTGCACTGGCTGAAGTAGCAAGATAGTAAATGTAGTATTGTCCATTAATTTTGGCTGGCATGTTTGTAGAATTTTGATTTGTATAATCTATATTATTTATAAGTAACTCATCCAAATTTGAAGAAGTCACAGCATACAAGTCGTCAACAGATGAGAAATAATACCTTCCCTTTCCTGTCTTGCTGAACGGCAAGGATATCTCCGTTGTATCAATAAGATCGAAATTTGCTTCCGCTAAAGCTGAAGTAGCTTTGTAGTATATAAAATAACTGCCGTTAATTCGAGCAGGCATTAATGTAGACGTTTGGTTTGTATAATCAATATCATTAATAAGCAACTCATCCATATTGGACGAATTTACTTTTGACAGATCATCTGTCGTTGAGAAATAATACTCACAGGCGCCACTTTCTGTATAGGGAATAGAAATAGCAGTTGTATCTACCGGTTCAGACCAGTCGTTCGTTCCATCAAACGAGATCGACGGGTTATTATTCCTCCCCTTAAAGTGGATAAAATACTTCTTTCCGTCTTCAGGCGAAGGTAAAGTAGAGCTTGACAGCATATCCACACCGTTTATTTCAAATGTCTTCATTTTGGAATCATTGTAAGAACTGATACTGCCCGAAATAACGATCCAATTTTCAGTACTCCCACTATTAGAATAGGGCATCATGGTCTTTGTGTAGTCATTCCCATTCCAATTGATAGTTTCAGACAAAGGATCTTCTTCTATTTCCTCAAGCAACATGCTTGAAGTCTCATTGGAAGATTTATAATAAATATAATAGTATCCGTTAACCTTGACAGGCATTTCTGTTGAAGTTTGATTGGTATAATCGACCCCATTTATCTCAACACCATCCATATTGGTAGAAGTTATTGAACCAATGTCCAGTGTTGTACCAAAATATAGTTCTGCAATCCCATTGTTTGAAAAAGGCAATGATGTGATTGTTACGGTATCAAATGGCTCCGGCTCAAGAGACATTTCTGAAGTAGCCGATGATGAAGAGTAATAAATATAATAACTGCCCTCTAAACGAGGAGGCATTGTACTGGAAGTTTGATTCGTATAATCAACATCATTGATCATGATCGTATCCATATTCGAGGAATTTATAGAATAAAGATTATCAGACGTCACAAAATAGAATTGCCCTACCCCGGTTTTAGTATAAGGTACATTAATATCTATGGTATCAACAGGGGTTCCCGGCTCTAAAGTTAGCGATAGCGTTGCATTGGAAGAGAAAGCAAAGTAATAAATATAATATTTCCCATTTATAGGAGCCGGCATGCTTGTAGAACTTTGATTGGCATAATCAATGTTATTGATCAACAGGGTATCAATATTTGAAGAATTTACGGCATACAGATCATCTGATGTTGAATAATAATACCTGCCCTCACCGGTTTGACTAAACGGCAGAGATATATTTGTAGTATCAATAAGATCAAAATTTGCTTCCGCTAAAGCTGAAGTAGCTTTGTAGTATATAAAATAACTGCCGTTAATTCGAGCAGGCATTAATGTAGATGTTTGGTTTGTATAATCAACATCATTAATAAGCAATTCATCCATATTCGATGAATTTACTTTTGATAGATCATCTGTCGTTGAAAAATAATATTCGCCGGCTCCATTTTCTGTATAGGGAATAGAAATTGAGGTAGTATCAATCGGTTCAGTCCAGTCATTTGTTCCACTAAAACTGATCGAAGCATTTCTGTTTTTACCTTTAAAATGTATAAAATATTTCTTCCCATCTTCAGCGGTGGGCAAGGTAGATGTTGAAAGCATGTCGACACCGTTTATCTCAAAGGTGGTCATTCTTGAATCGTTGTAAAAACTTATGTTCCCGGAAACAACAATTCTATATTCGGTAGTACCACTCTGAGAATAAGGCATCATGGTTTCAGTATATTCATTTCCATTATAAATTATTCCCGCATAAGCTGAAACAGCGAATAGGCTCAACAGTATTACAAACAGTGTAATTTTAATTTTTCTCATTTTCTCCTCAACACTCTCTTTTTCTCTCTCAAACTCTCTAAATCTCAGGTCAATGATAATGTTTTTATACTTCTTTGTCAAGCATTTATTAAGGTTTTGTTAAGTATTTGTTAACTGTATGATTATCAGCATCATATGAGCTTATTCTTACCCCAAACACAAAAGCCCGCCGAGAAAGCGGGCTCCTGCAATGAGAGAGAGAGAGAGATTTAATTATTCTATCTTCTTAATTTTAATCTTTATCCTTTTTTACAACGCTCCCTGAAGCAAAAGACGGATATTCAGAATGAAGTCATATATACCGCGGCGATATCCATAATCCAAGGAAATTCCATGCTCAGTGTCCAGTATATAAGCAATAAGATTTTGAAAAGGTCCGTCTGCCTGTTCACTGCTATAGTAGGTGATCGCGTTCGTAATGCCCTGAAGGCTCACATCGTCGGATGCGGAATATGTAGTGGTGACGTTCGCGAGATCCGATACGAGGAATTGCATTTCTCCGCCGACGGTATTCTTCCACAAAATGCAGCTGTCTATCACTACCGTAGCAGCGTCTCCGGCATAAATGGCTGCGCCTCCCAAACTTGCGCTGTTATTTACAAAGGTCACACGATGTAAGGTAAGACTTCTTGCGGATGTATTGAGGTAGGCAACGCCACCGTTAGCGGCGCTGTTGCCGTCGAAAAGACAGAACTCAATGCGCGGTGCAGTGGCTGTACCGCCAAAGGCAATAGCCCCACCGTTAGCTGTAGAAACATTATTTTTTAAAATACAATTTTTGATCAGGGGTGAAGCACCGTTCTGCAGCAGAATACCAGCACCGCCGCTGCCGTCATCAGCATAACCGTCACGGATGACAAAACCGTCCAGAAGCGTATTCGCCGTTGTCATGGAAGCATTCGCGCCGAGAACATGGTAACAGTTATCACTCATATCCCCTTCTACTCCGATATCACCGCTGAGTATCGTGGAATTTGCATAAATATCCCGCTGGCCCAGCGTTGTCTCGCCGCCCTTGAATCCGCCGTAAACCTTAACACCCGCTTTCAGATTAAAACTGTCCGTACGCAGATTATCAGGGTAATACGTTCCCCGGGCGACCCATATCTCCTGTCCATTCACGACATTGTTAAGGGCATTGCCCAGATTTTCGTAGTAGTCAGGCCAAAACCCGTCTTCCGGATCGGCATCCACATAAATCTTAACACTGCCGGTAATGCTGAATTCTGCCCAAGTCTTATTGCTACGGTAGTAAATATAGTAGTATCCATTGATCCGCGAAGGCAACATGCTTTCCATTATATTGGTAGTATTTGTGAAATCAACACCATTTACCGTCAGGATATCCATTCCCCAGGAATTCATGAAGGCAACATTATCCGAAACGGCATAATATCGTTCATCAGGACCTTCTTTCGTAAAAGGCAGTCCAATCTCAGTCGTATCCGGAGGGGCGACCGGGGTGGTATCTCCCGCTACCGTCAAGGATGCATAAGATAGAGAAGCTGTATAGTAAATATAATAAAAACCGTTAATACGGTCCGGTATCGACGTTGTATAGATATTGGTTATAACCGTGTCGTTAACGGAAACGCTGTCTGCTCCATTGGACTGGATTGAGGTGATCGTGCCATTGGTCTTAAAATAGTGTTTCCCTGCACCCGTGAATTCAAAGGGCATGACATCAATTTTGATCGTATCATTTTCAACGACTGGAATGGTGTCGCCCTCGATCTCCAAATAGGCCCATGTCTTTGAGGAATTGTAATAAATATAATACCATCCGTCTACCCGGGACGGCATGGATAAAGCATTCGTGTTCGTAATATCCACGCCATTGATTGATACAAGATCGGTATTGCTTGACAGAATGGATGTGATCGTACCGGGCGTTGCGAAATAATGTTTCCCGGTGCCGTCATACCGGTAAGGCAACGGTACGTTGATGGTATCGTTCTCTACGACCGGCGTATTGTCCCCGGCTATCTCCATATGTGCCCAGTCGACGGATGCCCGGTAATATATGTAATAGTAGCCGTCTATGCGGTCCGGCATGGCGGATGACCATGAATTGGTATAGCTCACATCATTTACGATGACGGATTCCGTATTATTTGATCCAATCGAAGTGAGCGTCCCGTTGGTCTTCACATAGAATTCACCCGGACCGTCATATTCGTAAGGCATGGTGATAGCAGTCGTATCGAAGCCCTTTTCAAGTGCCAGCTCCGCGCTTTCGAGTGATGCGCTGTAATATATATAATAATGCCCGTCGATCTTCGGAGGCATAGCGGAAAAAGTCTGATTCGTATAGTCCACCTCATTGATCAGCAGGGTATCCATGTCCGAAGATGTTACTGAAGCGATCTTTTCGTCTGTGGAAAAAGTAAAACGCCCCGCACCAATCTTGCTGAAAGGCAGCGTAATGGCTGTTGTATCATAGGGATCCGAACTGCTCCAGTCGTTACTACCATTTATCTCAAAATGCCCCCAAGTTTGAGATGAATTGTAATATATATAATACTTACCTTCGATTGCAGTGGGCATACTGCTGGAATATTGGTTCATATAGTCTACATCATTAACCGTAAGAGCACTTAATCCCCAAGAACTAACATTATCAATACTTCCGGCAACGACAAAATAAAACTCACCATTTCCATTCTGCTCAAAGGGCATATCTGTTTCAGTATACTCATTTCCATTATAAATAATACCGGCATAAGCTGAAACGCTGAGCGCACTCAACAGTAAAATTACAATTAGATTAAATTTACGTATTCTCATTATCTTCTCGCACTTCTCTCACATCTCTCTCAAATGTCACGTTTTCTCTCTTATTCTTATTCTCAAGTCAATAATAATATTATTATACTTCTTTGTCAAGATATTGTTAAGTTTTTGTTAAGATTATGTTAATATTTGTAAAAGATTGGTCTTGATGATATTATGTGAAATACTTAATATTATTCATAATATATCGTAGATATTGTGCAAGATATTATATTTAAATACCTGATATAGTAATCGATATTAAATATTTTCTTAATAAAAACCCATGCTTTTATAGCGATTTTTATTTGATATTCTAAATACTTCTCGCCCTACTCTTTTAAGGTGTTTTTCATATCAGAAACACAAAAGCCCGCCGAGAAAGCGGGCTCCTGCAATGAGAGAGAGAGAGATTTTTTTTATTCTATCTTCTTAATTTTAATCTTTATCCTTTTTTAAAACGCTCCCTGAAGCAAAAGTCGGATATTCAAAATTAAGTCATATATACCGCGGCGATATCCATAATCCAAGGAAATTCCATGCTCAGTGTCCAGTATATAAGCAATAAGATTTTGAAAAGGTCCGTCTGCCTGTTCACTGCTATAGTAGGTGATCGCGTTCGTAATGCCCTGAAGGCTCACATCGTCGGATGCGGAATATGTAGTGGTGACGTTCGCGAGATCCGATACGAGGAATTGCATTTCTCCGCCGACGGTATTCTTCCACAAAATGCAGCTGTCTATCACTACCGTAGCAGCGTCTCCGGCATAAATGGCTGCGCCTCCCAAACTTGCGCTGTTATTTACAAAGGTCACACGATGTAAGGTAAGACTTCTTGCGGATGTATTGAGGTAGGCAACGCCACCGTTAGCGGCGCTGTTGCCGTCGAAAAGACAGAACTCAATGCGCGGTGCAGTGGCTGTACCGCCAAAGGCAATAGCCCCACCGTTAGCTGTAGAAACATTATTTTTTAAAATACAATTTTTGATCAGGGGTGAAGCACCGTTCTGCAGCAGAATACCAGCACCGCCGCTGCCGTCATCAGCATAACCGTCACGGATGACAAAACCGTCCAGAAGCGTATTCGCCGTTGTCATGGAAGCATTCGCGCCGAGAACATGGTAACAGTTATCACTCATATCCCCTTCTACTCCGATATCACCGCTGAGTATCGTGGAATTTGCATAAATATCCCGCTGGCCCAGCGTTGTCTCGCCGCCCTTGAATCCGCCGTAAACCTTAACACCCGCTTTCAGATTAAAACTGTCCGTACGCAGATTATCAGGGTAATACGTTCCCCGGGCGACCCATATCTCCTGTCCATTCACGACATTGTTAAGGGCATTGCCCAGATTTTCGTAGTAGTCAGGCCAAAACCCGTCTTCCGGATCGGCATCCACATAAATCTTAACACTGCCGGTAATGCTGAATTCTGCCCAAGTCTTATTGCTACGGTAGTAAATATAGTAGTATCCATTGATCCGCGAAGGCAACATGCTTTCCATTATATTGGTAGTATTTGTGAAATCAACACCATTTACCGTCAGGATATCCATTCCCCAGGAATTCATGAAGGCAACATTATCCGAAACGGCATAATATCGTTCATCAGGACCTTCTTTCGTAAAAGGCAGTCCAATCTCAGTCGTATCCGGAGGGGCGACCGGGGTGGTATCTCCCGCTACCGTCAAGGATGCATAAGATAGAGAAGCTGTATAGTAAATATAATAAAAACCGTTAATACGGTCCGGTATCGACGTTGTATAGATATTGGTTATAACCGTGTCGTTAACGGAAACGCTGTCTGCTCCATTGGACTGGATTGAGGTGATCGTGCCATTGGTCTTAAAATAGTGTTTCCCTGCACCCGTGAATTCAAAGGGCATGACATCAATTTTGATCGTATCATTTTCAACGACTGGAATGGTGTCGCCCTCGATCTCCAAATAGGCCCATGTCTTTGAGGAATTGTAATAAATATAATACCATCCGTCTACCCGGGACGGCATGGATAAAGCATTCGTGTTCGTAATATCCACGCCATTGATTGATACAAGATCGGTATTGCTTGACAGAATGGATGTGATCGTACCGGGCGTTGCGAAATAATGTTTCCCGGTGCCGTCATACCGGTAAGGCAACGGTACGTTGATGGTATCGTTCTCTACGACCGGCGTATTGTCCCCGGCTATCTCCATATGTGCCCAGTCGACGGATGCCCGGTAATATATGTAATAGTAGCCGTCTATGCGGTCCGGCATGGCGGATGACCATGAATTGGTATAGCTCACATCATTTACGATGACGGATTCCGTATTATTTGATCCAATCGAAGTGAGCGTCCCGTTGGTCTTCACATAGAATTCACCCGGACCGTCATATTCGTAAGGCATGGTGATAGCAGTCGTATCGAAGCCCTTTTCAAGTGCCAGCTCCGCGCTTTCGAGTGATGCGCTGTAATATATATAATAATGCCCGTCGATCTTCGGAGGCATAGCGGAAAAAGTCTGATTCGTATAGTCCACCTCATTGATCAGCAGGGTATCCATGTCCGAAGATGTTACTGAAGCGATCTTTTCGTCTGTGGAAAAAGTAAAACGCCCCGCACCAATCTTGCTGAAAGGCAGCGTAATGGCTGTTGTATCATAGGGATCCGAACTGCTCCAGTCGTTACTACCATTTATCTCAAAATGCCCCCAAGTTTGAGATGAATTGTAATATATATAATACTTACCTTCGATTGCAGTGGGCATACTGCTGGAATATTGGTTCATATAGTCTACATCATTAACCGTAAGAGCACTTAATCCCCAAGAACTAACATTATCAATACTTCCGGCAACGACAAAATAAAACTCACCATTTCCATTCTGCTCAAAGGGCATATCTGTTTCAGTATACTCATTTCCATTATAAATAATACCGGCATAAGCTGAAACGCTGAGCGCACTCAACAGTAAAATTACAATTAGATTAAATTTACGTATTCTCATTATCTTCTCGCACTTCTCTCACATCTCTCTCAAATGTCACGTTTTCTCTCTTATTCTTATTCTCAAGTCAATAATAATATTATTATACTTCTTTGTCAAGATATTGTTAAGTTTTTGTTAAGATTATGTTAATATTTGTAAAAGATTGGTCTTGATGATATTATGTGAAATACTTAATATTATTCATAATATATCGTAGATATTGTGCAAGATATTATATTTAAATACCTGATATAGTAATCGATATTAAATATTTTCTTAATAAAAACCCATGCTTTTATAGCGATTTTTATTTGATATTCTAAATACTTCTCGCCCTACTCTTTTAAGGTGTTTTTCATATCAGAAACACAAAAGCCCGCCGAGAAAGCGGGCTCCTGCAATGAGAGAGAGAGATTTAATTATATCAGGCGCTGTAATCTGATTATACTACCACAATGCACCTTCAATATATATTTTAGTATTAAGGATCAAAGAACCGACGAATCCGCTACATGTAACCGTTTTGCTGTTCTTTCCAGTTGAACTAATATTAATCGTTTCGTTATTATAAGATGTTTCTGAAAGTCCGGATTTTAATCTGACATATATGGTCGTGCTACTAACTGTACCACTACTTTGGGTTAATGTAATTGGATTGCCTGCAGAGAATCCGGCACCCGTTCCGGTGGAGATCTCGTAATTTGTTGGAGGAGTAATGGTAATATTTGCCGTCAGATCTGCACCGCTAACTGTAAAACTTTGCTCTGCGGAAGGTCCGCCTGAAAGTTCATAAGCAAAACCGCTTAAAGATGTTGTACTAGGTACGATACTTTGTGTTACAAAAAAATTATCAATATATAGATCTTTATTACCCGAAGCTCGTTCTAATTGTAAATAATAGGTACCTGCAGCACCCGGAAACGCAGTTCCAGACGGAACATATGATGTGCTTGCAGGTGTTACTGTAACCCAAACTGATGAAAATGTACCGCTTTGAGATGTACTGTACTTCACGGTGAAAGCACCTGAATATCCATTTGCACCCTTCTTATGATCAAAAGTTATATAATCAGGATCAGTTACGGCGATTGTAACAATTGATCTGGCGTTTTTCTTTTCCTCGGCATAGTATAATTCACCTCCAGTTGTAGTTGGATAAATCGAACCATTTATCCAGTCCACCGGAGCCGAAGAAAAGTCCTCGCCAATAAGTTCCGTCTGCCCCATTGCCATACCCATAACAAAAACTGCCAATAACATGCCGGTTAAAAGTCTATTCAACTTACTCATCTTAAATGCCTATTGATTATTTGTTTCATTGAAAACCTCTCTTCTCTTTAAATATCTAACTCTCATTTTACTATCTCCGTGCATTTTACTATGAATATCATTGATTGTCAAGTATTTGTTAAGATATTGTTAATTTTATATTAATTAAAGAAATTGAAATAAAAACCAAAAAAAGGCAATAAATCTATAATCTTCTACTTACTACTTACTGCTTACTGCCTAAAATTTCTTCAGCAAATATTTCAACAAACCATATACAAACTTTGGATTTTATTATCATTTTAATACAAATGGTAGTTTGAGATCTTTCCGCTTCGTCACTTTCAGTGACTTCGGTCGAGATGACAATATTTTACTGTCCACTGTCCACTGTTTACTGTTTACTGTTTACTGTTTACTGCTTACTGCTTACTGCTTACTGCTTACTGCTTATTACTTACTACTTACTGCTTACTGCTTACTTCTTTTAAAACGCACCCTCAAGAAATACTCTAATATTTAACACCAGAGATGCCTGGACATAATACCAACCATATTCACGAGGTATTCCATGTTCACTATCCAGACGATAATCACTAATATTGAGGAAGGGACCGTCCACATCTGAACTGCTATAGTATATGATATTTATTTCTGTCGATGCAGTGATCGATGCATCATCAACTGCTGTGTTCGCAACCGAGGGACTACCGACACGTGTATCAAGCAATAATGAATTGATATTCCCGGAGCCATCAGTATTGTTCCAGAACACCGAACTGTCGATGTTGACTGTTTCGCGTTTTTCAAAATTTAAGGCAGACCCTTCACCAGCGACGTTTGAAACAAAAGTACAATGCTTAAAACGTGCATCGCCGGTTTCTGTTCTGTTTTCAGGAGAATAAACGGCTCCGCCCATCGAGGCGGTATTGGATTCAAAAAGACAGTACTCAAAATTAACATTGTTATTAAGTGAAACTGCTCCCCCACCATCCGCACTTTGGTTTACATAGAAATGACAATTTCTGATTAGTGGGGCCGCACCATTTTCAAGTAGCAGTCCTCCTCCTCCATTTCCATCATTTGCATTGCCGTCACGAATAATAAATCCATCGATAATGGTTAAAGCGCTTAAAAGACCGGAATAAGAGATCACATGATAACTATTATCACTGATATTTCCCTGTATTCCAATGTCCCCGCTTAATATTGTGGGATTGGCATGGACATCCCGGTCAAATAAGATGGATTCACCACCATAAAAACCACCATATAATTTTACACCTTCTTTAAGCACAAATGAATTATTGCGATCAACTCCGGGTGTATAAATACCCTGAGCCACCCATATCTCATCTCCGGAACTGGCGACTGCAAGAGCTTGTTGTGGATTTTCGTAAGCTCCCTGCCAAAAGCCATCTCCAAGATTATTATCCACATATAAAATATCAGCATATGCAAATACGCTAATAAGTAGTAATATGATCGTGATTTTTCTTGCTATATTTCTCATTGAATTCCTCTCTCAACGCCCAATAATACTGA
>CAYTLV010000022.1:0-5103 GCA_964438445.1 uncultured bacterium
CGAACATGGATATACGGAAGTCTTTCCGCCATATCTTGTTCTCTCCGATTCTGCGACAGGTACAGGTCAGCTACCAAAAATGGCGGATGATATGTATTATCTCAAAGAAGATGATCTTTGGCTTATACCAACTGCTGAAGTTCCCGTCACAAATATGCACCGCGATGAAGTGCTTTCACCTTCTGACCTTCCTATCAAATACGTTGCTTACTCAAGCTGTTTCCGCAGAGAGGCCGGATCCTATGGTAAAGATACCCGTGGTTTGCAACGCGTGCATCAATTCAACAAAGTTGAAATGGTTCAGTTTGTGCTTCCTGAAAATTCTTACCAAGCATGGGAAGCTTTGATCACTAATGCAGAAACTGTTCTGCAAAAACTTGAACTTCCCTATCGCGTACTTGAACTGTGCTCGGCTGACTTAAGTTTTGCTGCGGCCCGTTGCCGTGATATTGAACTTTGGGCACCCGGTTGCAAAAAATGGTTGGAAGTCTCTTCCTGTAGTAATTTTGAAGATTTTCAAGCTCGCCGTGCTAATATTCGTTATAAAGATGATAGCGGAATGCATTTTGTACATACACTTAATGGCTCCGGCGTGGCGACTCCCCGCTTAATGATCGCGATCATAGAGAACTATCAGCAAGCAGATGGAAGTATTTTGGTGCCTAAAACATTACAACCTTACCTCGGAACAGATAAAATAGAAACTTGATCATGAATAAAGTTAGTTTTCTAAAAAATATTCTTATTTATATCCATGTTTATATTGGTAATATTTTTATTGGTGGTTTTATGATACTCTCATCTCCTTTTATAAGAAAAATGACCACTTTTAATAAGATGATCAGAGCTTGGGGTAGATGGGCTATGTGGGCAATGCCCGGAAAAGTTAAAGTAAACGGCTTGGAAAACATTGTCCCCGAAAAACCTTATATCGTAATCGCCAACCATGAAAGCAGTGTAGATGTTTTCTATCTCCTGGGAGAACTACCTCTTCCTATGCGCATAGTTGCCAAAGAAGATTTAAGAAAAACCCCTTTTTTAGGTTCTGCTATGGATCATTCCGGATTCATTTTTGTGGATAATGTAACCAAGGGCCGATCCATTGATCATATGAACAAACGCTTTGAACGCTTAAAAAAAGAAAAATTGTCTTTGATGGTTTTTCCCGAAGGTAGTCGTTTTAAAGATACCCTATTAGCTAAATTTCGTCTGGGAGCTTTTGTTATGGCCATCAAAAATGATATGCCAATCCTCCCTGTTGTCATGAAGGGCAATCGAGAAATGATGCCACCCGAAAGTAAATCTTTTCATCGAAGTAATATTGAAATTGATGTCCTTCCTGAAATTGATACAAGTAAATATACCTATGAAGAACGCCATGCGCTATTGGACAAGTGCCATCACTTAATGCACGATCACCTAACTAGCATGTACGAAAGAGAGAATAAATAGTCATATGAACATTAGATATAATCGTTTAACAAATTTGATGGAAAAAAGGAAATATCCTTACCTTATTATATTCATTTTCTTATTGGCACTTGCTATAGTTGGTATGACAAAACTTACTTCCGATTCGAACTTGCTTGTATTCATGCCTAACCACTCTCCTTCCAAAACCGTTTTTGACGAAATGAATATGATCTTTGAAAATGAAGACGAATTGATCGTCATGTTAAATACCGGTAAAGATACGCTTGACGCGGACATTCAGAATTCTGTCATTGAACTACACGACACGCTTGCATCATTACCTTGTATCGCTTATATCAGCTCTCCTGTAATGAATCATGAATTCATTGAAATGAATCTTGTTGAGGATCTTGCCTCCGCAAAATTTTATAATAATGAATGGAAGATATTTTTATCTCTCTTTGCCGATAGTACTATCAGTCGAAAAGCGATTCAAGGCATAGAAAAAATACTTGATGAAACCGAAATTCCCTATAACATAAACGGTACGGCATTTATCCAAAAAAGAATTGTAGATATTGTCATTACTATTTCATCTTGGCTAACATTATTGGCTATTGTGCTAGTAATTTTAGTTTTCAGATTCCAGCTAAGGTCATGGAAAGCAACCTTTATTGCGGTTATCCCGGCGCTTGTGGGAACAGTCTGGATCATGGGGTTGACAGGATGGGTAGGCGAAGATGTATCGATCATTACATCTATGGCACCCATTTTTACACTGGTTATCGGATCTGCAGATGGATTGCATTTCGTTTCGCATTATCTTGAATCTCGTACCGAAGGACGAAACAGGAAAGATGCAACTGCCCGAACTTTACATCTTGTGGGAATTCCCATGGTTATAACAACCGTAACATCGGCAGGAGGATTTCTTTCGCTTCTTGTTATGGATACCAATGCTATTCGTGAACTGGCCTTTTTATCATCTGCCGGAATTGCTTTTGCCGGAATTGCCACATGGTTTATTCTTCCCTTGTTTCTGATCAATTTTATCGACTTTAAAAAAGAAAGTATTCGCCCACCAAAATTCACGGGCAAAAGCTTTAAGAAATTTTGGGGATGGCCGTCTATCGTTATAGCTGTATTGGCTATTGGTACTGCTTTCTTTGGTTTTAAGAATGTAAAAACCGACTTTAACCAACTTTCACTATTTAAAGAATCAACCGATGTAGCCCAAAATGCTCAAGCTATAACAGATGTATATGGCGGCAGTATGCCATTGTATATGTTTGTTCAACATGATAGTAATATCCTGGATGCTGAACTTAAAGCAAATATTGCGATCCTGACCGATAGTTTGCGGCAATTCGGCGGTGTTATATCTCCCTATGAGATCCTTGATGGTATAATGGACCAACCCGGTATGCGCATGATGCGTTATTTCTCACCCGAACGAGCTATTCTTGAAGATTTCCTTGGGCAAAACGATATGCCCCTGAATCATATGATCAATCTGAAAGAGGAGGCGATTAAGATAACGGTACTTCCAAAAAATATCTCAACAAATTCATTGGCACAACTGCATGACATTGTCGAAAGTGTCCCGGATAAAAATGCTCAAATTGACATTACCGGAATGTCCTATATTATGGAAGATCTTAATCAGGATATGGTAAGGAATCTTAAAAACACCCTGATAGTATCGATCATTGTCATGTTCATTCTCCTACTGATCACATTCAATAAACTTCGACCTTCGATCTTTTCCTTAATCCCTGTTATTATTACGTCTTGGTTCCTTTATGGATTCTTGGGATTATCCGGTGTTTCCCTAACGGTGATCTCAGCCTTGATCTTTAGTATTACGATGGGAATAAATGTAGATTATGCCATTCATCTGACCTCTATCTCCTTAGATCTGAAATCCGTTGATAAAGGTTTCGATGCCGCTGCCAGACCAATCATATCAAATGCTCTTGGCTTAGCGATTGGTATGAGTGTCATATTTTTTACACCTCTTGTTGTGCATAGAGATATCGCCATCATGATGTGGGTCTCAATGGTTATGTCTATGTTTCTAAGCCTTACACTATTGCCTACGATCTTACGCTGGTATTTTCGAATCAAAGCAAAGAAGGTTGAAAACAAATGAACAAAAAGCAAAAAATAATTATACTGATCGTTTGCGCTGTGCTTTTTGTAGCCTTGGTTGGCTTGGACGTCTGGAGTAAAAACTGGATACGAACAAATCTCCCCATGGAGGATTATTATTCTTGGCAAGATATTAAAGTTGCGGGAGATTGGTTGAGTTTTACACATGCTGAAAACACCGGCGTGGCTTTTAGTATTCCAATTCCTGCACTGAAAATTATTTCTATCTTTGCTCTATTATTTATTCTCTATTTCTTTTACAGGATATTAAAAGACAACCCGAATTGTAAACTTAATTATATTTCCTTTACTATTATTTTTGCGGGTGCCATAGGAAATTTTATTGATCGTTTTGGACGGGGACAGGTAACAGATTTTATTAAGGTCGATTTTGGCTTTTGGCCTTTCAATCCTTTTGCGATCTTCAATGTTGCAGATTCCTGTATTACAGTAGGCGTAGGTCTTTATTTGATCTTTACCATCGTTGAAGAGATCAAACATAAACGCTTAGCCGCAACAGAAAAAACTGAGAATAAGTAATGAGTGATCAATTATATACAGAAACAAATGGGTTTGACACCTATTGTATAGCTGTGCGTGGAACGCAAAGATCTACACGTATTGATACTTTTGTTAGCGAATCTATTAAAGATCTCTCTCGGACTAAAGTCAAAGAATTGATTGATCGGGAATTGGTCACTGTCAATCGCCAAACAACTAAAAAAGCATCCTATCACGTCGCACCAAAAGATATGATCACAGTTCGCATTCCGCGTTTTGTTCCTCTTGCGGTAGAACCCGAAAACATTCCTCTTGATGTAATTTATGAAGATGATGATCTGATCGTGATAAATAAATCTCCCGGTTTGGTCGTACATCCCGCTGTCGGGAATCGTACCGGCACACTTGTCAATGCTCTGGCTCATCGATGTACCACACTTTCGAATATCGGTGGTGATTACCGACCCGGTATTGTTCATCGGCTGGACAAAGACACGTCAGGTGCTATTATAGCGGCTAAAAATAACAATGCCCATAATCTCATGGCACGAAAATTCGAATACCGGCAGATCGATAAATTCTACACAGCATTGGTCTGGGGTGTTTTTAAAGAACCAAAGGGCGTAACAACCAAATATATTGGTCGGCACAAAACCGACAGACAAAAATATGCCGCTTACAATGATCAGCGATTTGGTAAACATGCCGAAACACGCTGGGAAGTCTTGGAAGCCTTTGAGTTTATCTCTCTTGTCAAAGTACAGATCCTGACCGGTAGAACCCATCAGATCCGCGTTCATCTTTCGGATCTTGGGCATCCTGTGGTCGGTGATGAATGTTATGGCGGAAAAACTCAGAAACTGGCCGGACTCTCTCCGCGTCACCGGAAAATCGCTATTCATTTACTGGATATGATCGACCGGCAGGCCTTACATTGCTCTGAAATGCGTTTTGATCATCCTATTACCAATGATCCCATGCGGGTCATGGCCCCCCTTCCGGAAGATATGGGTCGTTTGGTAGAATATTTACGCGAAA
>CAYTLV010000022.1:5203-7537 GCA_964438445.1 uncultured bacterium
GCAAAGGATAATTGACAATTTCTAGAAAAATTAATTGAACAATTTCAATGTAATATCGTTTAACATCTATTATGACATTTTTAGCAGCCATTAACGATTTTCTCACCTATATGAGCTCGGTGCGATCTTATTCTGATCATACCATAGAGGCCTATCGTAGTGATTTGAAACAATTCTATACCTTTTCCTGTAAATATTTTAACAAGGATTTAGTATCTCTATATGAAATTGACAAAATAACACTTCGACATTTTCTGGGTATGTTAACTGAGACTAAATATAGCGCCCGTTCAGCGGCACGAAAACTTGCATCACTTAAATCATTTTTCAAATACTGTCTCAGACGAGGATGGATAGAAAAAAATCCGGCTTATTCCATTAAATCACCAAAAATACCTCGTACACTTCCTACCGTTCTAAGCAAAGAACAAGCCAGAAAACTTTTTCAGAACTTAGATGTCCATGATTTCATAACGGCTCGCGATGCCGCCATATTGGAGATTTTTTACGCTTCGGGCATGCGTTTAAGCGAGTTGGTCAATCTACGTTTAAGAGATATACAATTTCGGAATAACTTGATCTCTGTTCTGGGAAAGGGAAATAAACAACGTCTACTTCCTCTGGGAGGAATGAGTCGAAAAGCACTTAAAGTATATTTGCATTATTATGAACAAGAATTCAAAAAACCGGGAAACGATGATCCTCTTTTCATATCTCGATTAGGAAAAAACATCTCCGTACGGAATGTGCGTCTTCGGGTGGAAAAACATCTTAAAAAAGTTTCCAATGGTGCAAAAAAGAATTCACCCCATGTTCTGAGGCACAGTTTTGCTACACATCTTTTAGATGAGGGCGCAGATCTGGAATCCGTACGCATGATGCTGGGGCATGAAAGTTTATCCACCACACAGATTTATACTCATGTAAAAATGGAACGTCTGAAAGAGGCCTATACCAAAGCTCATCCACGTGCTGAGAAAAAGAAAAAACCTGAGTAATTTTTTTTCATTTTAAAAAAATATTGTTGTATATTTTGGTATGATCATTCAATAAAATAAAATAAAGGAGTAGGCTATGAAGATTTCGATCACAGCGAGACATTTTTCTATCTCCGAAGAAACGCGTGCTTATGTTGACAATGAGATCCAAAAGGTCTTAAAGATCTTTGATCGCATTGTGTCCGTGAACATAATCCTTGAACGCATAAAGGATTATGAATATGAAACAGAGATCATTATCCAAGCACCTCAAAAGACCATGACCATTCATGAAAGAGAAGAGGATTTGATCAAATCTGTCGATCTTGCTGTTAATAAAATTATACGCCAACTCCAAAAATATAAGGGACACTTCGAGACTAAACATGAAAAACTTAACGACGATCAATGATCTCATTCGTGAGACAGAAAGCAAATTACTGCTAAGTCAAATCAATCCTGAAGTTGGCGGTGAGGTTGAGCTTACTTCATCAGCTCTGAATATCCCCGGGCTGGAATTAACAGGTTTTTGGGAAGATTTTTCCAGTCACAAGCTACAGGTTTTTTCAAAAAAAGAGATGCAGTTTATTTTAACACTCTCTCCTGCCGCAATGCAAAATATTTTTAAAAAAATGTTCTCATTCAAGGTTCCTGGGCTCATTTTTGTAAACACAGGTAAAATTCCCCCGATCATTATTGAACTGGCAAATGAACATAAAGTAGCCTTACTTAAGACAGACATTAATATTATGCAATTTTTACAGGATGTCGGGACCTACTTGTACACCAAATTTGCTCCAACGACCATTATTCACGGTGGTTTAGTTGACCTTTATGGTGTCGGCATACTTCTCACCGGAAAAAGCGGTGTTGGAAAAAGCGAGATCGCTTTGGATATTGTTGAGCGTGGTCATCGTCTTGTGGCGGATGATGTGGTCAGCATCCAAAAAACGGGCAGAAATGTCCTTATTGGCAAGCCCGAAGAACTTCTACAAGATACTATCGAAGTCAGAGGTTTGGGAATTGTCAATATTAGAAAGATCTTTGGTGCTAGAGCCGTTCGCGTACAAAAACGTGTAGAAATAATGATCGAACTGTTGCGCTGGGATCCTGAAGATAATTATGAACGATTCGGACTTAATGAAGATTACACCAATATCCTCGGCGTCGATATTCCGCATATCCGACTACCAATTAATCCCGGAAAAACAATCTCCGTTATTGTTGAGACTATTGCTCTCACCTACTTACTCAAACTTTATGGTGATGATCCTGCTAAAGAAATGCAGGAGAAATTGCTGAAACAACTAAAAGAAAAATCGGTCAATATTAATGAAGATATTATTGCGGATGACAC
>CAYTLV010000022.1:7637-15352 GCA_964438445.1 uncultured bacterium
AAGGGTGACCATTTTTCATAAGTTTCGGGTTTCTCCCAGGGAGTGCCCTTGAATTCGTCAACTAGATCCCAACCGATATCCGAGGTGCCAAAGAAGGTACCCAGATCTGAAATGGAACGCTGGGTTACAGCTGCTCTAAATCGTTGAGTTTGCGTTACGATCCAGTTGGTCATATATCCACCGTAGGACCCGCCGGTCACATAAAGTCTATCGGGATCAACATAACCTTTTTCTAGCACGGCATCCACGACCGCCATCATATCATCATGCGCGGGCTGTCCCCATTTACCCGTAATAGCGTCCGCAAAGGCTTTGCCGTAGCCTTGTGATCCGCGTGGATTTGAATAAACCACAACAAATCCGTTGGCAGCAAAGGTATGCATTTCATGGAACCATGTATAGCCATATTGAGTTCGTGGACCGCCGTGAATATTCAAGACAAGGGGATATTTTTTCTTGCTGTCAAAATTGGGAGGTAGTTGTAACCATGCCATGATCTCGGCACCTTTAACAGGGACTTTTATGACTTCCGGAAGACTAAATTCCAATTTTTCCAAATATTTGTCGTTTGCAAAACTGACTCGCGTAAGCTCTTTTTCTTCTTGTAATGCCAAATGCCAGATCTCATCCGGTCTATCCATTTGGGCAAGATGAATCGCAATATCTTTTGCATCAGCCGAAGCATTATAGGTCACAATACATTCGGGTCCCTGCAAAACGACCTCAAGCTCGCCGCTTTCAAGATCAAGAGAATATAGCGGATTAGCTCCTTCCGATGAGACCGTGAATAACATCTTGCCATCTTTAATGATGGGAGATTGAGGAACGAATGAAGGTGTAATATCTCCAAGGGTCAACATGTCCGTCGTCCGGTCAAGTGAAGCTGTAAGATTTTTGATCTCACCCGATTCCATATCAAGAGAATGGATATCCGTGTTATCGGCACCCCAGGAATAATGCGGATTAAAATGCCCGCCAAAATAGATCGTTTTACCATCAGGATGAAATTTAAGGAAGCTGACCGGACCGGCAGGTTTTGCTAATTTTGATACATGTTTATCTTCTAGCTTAAGGACAAAGATATCCTCTTCATCCATGTGCATTTCCATATTTGTATGATCAACACTTGAATAAACAATTTTTTGTCCATCGGGTGACCAAGCCATATGTGAAACATCATTTAAGCAATCGGTAATTTTCTTCATTGTTCCACCTGAAGCTCTCATAAGATAAATTTGAGCCGCTTCTTCATCAATGAAGCCATGTCCGTCAAGACGATAGAACAAGCGTTCGGTTTCGCGACAAACCGGTTCTTTGCGCTTATCTTTTTCTACAGGAATTGATGATTTTAATTTAGCAAAAAGAATGGCTATTTGTTTACCATCGGGTGAAAATTGAATGTCATTAATATCACCATACGGCAGACTTGTAAGCTCTTTGGATTCTCCCCCGTACATGCTGATACTGCGCAAAGAAGGGATGCCTTTTTTGATCCGGACAAAAACAAGCTGTCTGCCATTGGGATTTATCTTTGGCATCATATCCTGATATTTCCCTTTATCCGTAAAAGCTGTATCAGTTTTACTCGGGATATGTATTTGCTGAAGATTTGAATAATAGCATTGATCTTTTTTATCCGCTCGTTTATTCACATAAACGATTTTGTCCCCTTTGGGTGACATTTGCGGACTCGAAACAAAATTTAATTTGTAAACATCTTCACTTTGAATAAAATTCTTCATTATCAACTCCTTTATGCGCTCAAATGTGTAATTAGTATATTAATACCGATCAAAATAAGGATCACCCCACCGGCTATCTCCACTTTTCTTCCCAATACTTTCTTTAGTTTATGACCCGCGGCCACACCAATCATGGAAAAGACCAGCGTAACAAGGGCAATGATTATTGCCGGGCCGACGACTTCCATTTCCAAAAGAGCAAAACTCAAGCCGACTGCCAAGGCATCAATGCTCGTTGCCAAAGCCAAGAGTAATAAGCGTTTTACATTCATCTTTTTAGGATTTACAACATAGCATTCATCATGACCGGTAAATGCCTCATAGATCATTTTACCGCCAATAAAAGCAAGTAAAACAAACGCGATATAATGATCGATCGCCTCAATATATTGGGCAAACAGGCTACCGCCCATCCAGCCTAAGAGTGTCATTCCGCCCTGGAATACGGCAAAGGCCGTTGCGACCCATAGCATGACCTTCATGCTGAAGTTTTTTAATCCACAACCATAACAGATCGATACCGCAAAAGCGTCCATAGCCAGAGCAACAGCGATACCGAAAATTGTGAGGAGTGAGAGCATGGGTTTCCTTTAAGATTTATGAAAGGAATTTAAAGGAATAATATTTAAAGAACAAGGTTAGAAGTTTGGGAGTGAAGACCTCACACAAAGGCATAAAATATTTTTAACAATAATTATTTAAGTTATTGGAGCAATATCTATTTGATATGTTTTTTCATTTAATTGAGCTTGATATAACTTTATTGGTGTTGGATAATGTTTAATATATTTGATTAAAGTTATTTTATCTTTTTCTTCCATCAATGCACCAAATATTATCCCGATTAACAACTCTGGTTTAAATTTATATAATCCATCGCCTCCCTCAATTTCAGTCTTTATTATTCGCCACTCATCTTGATTACTCCATTTTTTGTATTTAGTCAGCAATGCCTTTTGCACTTCTTCTACATTATTCATATTCATCATATTCACAATCGGATACATCTCTGTATAATTAACTTTTAGTGCTTCATAAAATAAGGTGTTCTCAATTGAAGAATTAAATTCAAGACAAAATCCTTTATGGGAGTTAGAATATAAAGACCATAATATGATGTCATTATTGTTTTCTGAAAGACAATATATGCCATTTCTATCAATAAAATTATCATATACATTTCTCAAAAACTTATTATCATATAATCTGTGTTTCTGACTCTCTACGAGTATTCTTATAATATTAGGATTTTCATTTGGAAATACTTCTTTTGTTATTTTAACTAAGTATTCAATTTGTTCTTCTTTTGCATCATGTATCTTCAACATTGGTCTACTTTCAAAGGGATCGTCAAAATCACGAACTTTTGAAAAATAAACTTCATAACTTAAAAATAGATCAACAATTCCCATTGAATTCATTGAGCGATATTTAAATAATCTATTGGGGGTATATGGTCTAATATTGCGCAACATCATTTATTTTTCTTTGGTGATTATTTCCTTAATTTCCACTACAGATTTCATCCCTTCTTCAACAATATGCTTTGATGTATCATCTATCCATTTCCCTTCATGGATCAATTTGTTTCGGGTTTTTCTCATAGAGTTTATCTTACCAATAATTTCTTTATTTGTATCATTTTTCATATCAACAATAAAATATGAAATTAGATTTAACATTTGAGAAAATGTTAAATCATTTAAGGCGTCTTTTTCTTTTGAATTTGATAACCCCAACTTCCTCAAATTATTATTAATTTCATAAGACAAAATGCTTTCACACGCCATACAGGCCAGAATACACGCAAGTGAATAATCTCCAGATCTTAAGAATAAATTAGCTTTACTTAAAATTATTTCTGACATTTCATATTCTGTAACATTGTTGCAATAATTCTCTAATACCGAAATATCACTTGTTACATTGCCATGTGATTTTAACGAATAAGCATCCATTTTTGATGTAAACCGTAAAGCCCTGCCTTGTTTTTCTCCCGTACATACAACATAAACAGGACACGAAACTTCAATATTTTGGCACTCTGGTAATAGATAGTATCCTTTATCTAAGTTATAACGTAATGTCGTTAATATGGCTTGTATATCATTATTAATAGTTTCAACCCAAATATTATAATTTTGTTCTATAGCTTCTGATGCGGATGATGCTTTTACTGTAAATTTTGTAATGACTAGTGTTTTTGTCATAATTATTTGGTTTATTGAGTCCTTAAATGTTTCAGCAACATTATCTCTTAGTAAATAGTGGGTTAAATAGAATTCATTTGGTTTATTTTCGAATATAACTTCACAATGTCTATTTGAAATGATATACTTCTGTTTATGGATACTAATTATATACTCATCTTTTTTCTGATGCGCTGGTAGAAAAAAAGGTAGTTTTACGGCAAATTCAAATACATATTGTCCATTACTGGGTTGAATATCCTTCCAGACATTGAGTGATTTATCTTTATTTAACCCCTTCGCTAATGGAGCAATAATATTTTCACGCATTATTTGTAATGAATATTGAAAATATGATGAGTTCTCAAATTCTGGTGTGATTTTCAATTCTTCTTCATTATACAATAATTTTATTGGTACATAGTTGAATTTTTCCATTCAAAATCCTTCTAATTATTATTAAATAATTTCCTTTCAATAAGTGACCAATTATCTTCAAATTCATTCAAGTCATCAACATTATATCTATTATCCAATGACTTATAATTTTTCGGTCTTTTCCAGTTAATTTTATCCATGAAATTTCTGTAGCTTCTAGCACAAATCAATTGAAGATCTTTTTTCTTTAGGATGAAAAATCGATCGTGTTCCTCTGTATCAGGTTTTGCCAGAGCAACACAAACATAAATTAGGCCGGGATTTGAAATAGCTTGATTCCCATTATCGATTTGCATTTTTCCTTTATCATCAATTTCAATATTTATCCATTTGTTAGCCTTAGTCGGCCAGTTGTCACCTCTTGATGTTTTCACTTGTATTGGGATGGTTTTCAATTCATCATTTGCAACAATCAAATCAAATTCCGGCACGTTTCCTGTAAAAGATGTTGCTATATAACCTCTTTTGCCCAGCTCAGCACAAACGAGGTATTCACCAATTTGACCAGTTAATTTATTTCTTCTTCCACAACTCATTATTAATATATCCCACTTAAATCAAAATTTTATTTAACAATCTTTCATTCAAAAACTAACATATTTCTATAAAGAATCGACCAATCAAATTCATGCATGTTTTTAGAATTATACATAATAAAGCCAGAATTAAAGGCTATTTCTTGTTTTTTGGAATCTTCTATCCCCCAATATGGAAGTATTTTTTTAGATGCTCTTAAAGCAGCATCTTTACTATGCGTCCACATATCTTCTTCTCTTGTTAACCAAGGATCTTCATTTTCAATACATGTTTCACCAAAAATATGAAATGCGCGACACGCAAGAGGTCTTACGGGATATATTGAACATTCTTCTTTAACAAGAAAAGGACATGATGATGTTTTACTATGAATAATTAATTGTGATTTTACATCTTCTCTAATACTTCCTTTTAATTGTTCGGAGGCATACCATGAGATACCAGTAAGCTCAATATCTGTAATTGGGACTGTTGGTTTTTGGCAACAAATTGCACAACCTTTCTTACATGCACATTTTTGATTTCTTTTATTCTCTTCCTGCTCTAATTCAATTTTTATAGCACTATCAATTATATGATATGCATCCAACAACATTGGTAGCCACTCGTACTTCTTTTCGGCTTTGGGAAAATTAAATCTTGATGGTAATTTTACAGACATCATTATCTCCTATTTACATATAAGGTTATTTTATTTCCTTTTTACTATATCTTCTCAAGTCCAAATCAAATTCTCCGGTTTGACTGAGTAACAAGTGTAATCCCCTTTTTATTTGTACTTTTGATTGCTCTTATTGTTTTATTAAGTATGTTTTCAGATTATTTACTCTTCATCATCTCCACAAAAAGACCTATTTTTCTCGGCGAAGATAGGGGGAATTCGATAAACTCATTGTTAATTTGACTTTGCAAAATTTCACTGGACCAAATTGCAAAATTCAGCCCTTCAGCTCTGCTTTTTGCTATTCCAGAAGTATTAATTCCAATTAAGCCCCCTTTATCATCAACCAGTGGACCACCGGAATTCCCCGAATTAATAGGTGTATCTGTTTGTAGCATAACAAATTCTTTGCCCAGATCGGATTTGAACATTCTTTGACCAGAAATTATACCAGCAGTAAATGAATAATCAAGTCCCATGGGATGCCCCATGGCATAAACCGATTCTCCTACAGCAGGCATTTTACTTTGCAATGGTTTTGCAGGATAATCACCAACTGATTTTTCAATTTTTATTAATGCAAAATCTTTTAGGTCTTCGTTAATCAATACCTTACTGATCTTGGCTGTTTTTCCATCATACATTTTAACCATTAAGGAATAACTAATAACTTCCGGTCCTGATGTTGCATCAGCATTATAAATAGCCCAAAATCCCAAAACATGAAGATTTGTCACAATAGTATATTCATTTTTTGTCTCTTCAATTATTACACCTGTCCCGGACCAAGACAACTCATCATCAAACATCACATCTTCCTCAATAAAATGTCCAAATACTTTAACTGTGCTTTTTAATAACTCTTCAGCAAGCTTTTCTGTTTTTTGACCGGCAAAACAATTAACAATTAATGATAACAAAATAATGGCGACAAATATTCTTTTCATCTTCACCCTTTCTTTAATTAATCTCATAATGTGCTATTTATATTAAAAAGATATTACAATCTCATGAAGTATTCAACAACTATCGCAGATTGTACTATTTTGCAAGATACGTAAAATATTTAGCTTCCGCCAAAGGGATCCCCTCGGGATTTTCTTTGGTTAAGCAAAGAAAAGAAGAGCACATTCCTGTTCAACCCCTCCCAACTTCGCTAAAGCTACGCTGGACAGGCGACAAGCTTGGGGTTGTTTGTTTCGGAGGCTTCTGTCCCCCGGGTTTCACTCAGGGTTATTGTTGTTAGACCCCGCTGGGGTCGCCTTGAATAGAATAATGAACAAGGAACAACGATTTTTGATTTATGAAGTGAATATTTACTTCGCACTTCGGATATCGTTAATCCTTGTTCTGAGATCATTTTGGCTTTTGGCTTCCGAGCTACTTCGTCTTCCCCTTCGTCATCCTATCAACAACCCTCGGCGCAACCGCTCTAAGCCATATCCCCAACTTACCTTGGAAGGTCATGACGACCTCTCGCTTGCGTTTTGCAATCGCTTTGATAATGATCCCGGCGCATTTTTCTACCGGCATGGCCTTTTTTTCGTGTCGGGATATTTCACCTTTTTGAGTGCCGTCGGGTTTCAGTGTACGGGAGCTGATCCCGCTGCTGACCCATCCGGGATAGATCATGGTGACGCTGACTCCCCTGTTGACCAGTTCGTTGCGTAGCGAGTCGAAGAACCCCGCCATGGCGTGTTTGCTGGCCGGATAACCGTCTGCCGTGGCCGATTGGATCTTGCCACGCAGACTTGATACAGCGACAAGGCGTCCCTGACTTTCTTTTAAATACGGTAAAGCATAATGGGTGCAATAGACAGCACCGAAAAAATTTACAGCCATCACTTTTTCAAATAATTTCAGGTCCTCTAAATTCTCAAACCTTGTGGCCAAAGCGATCCCTGCATTATTGATCAGAATATCGATCTTTCCATATTCTTTAACGGTAGCTTCGATCAGATCCCGGCATTGGGATTCTTCGGAAACATCCGTTGGCATGGTTATAACCCGACCACCGAGTTGAACACATTCTTCCGAAACTTTTTCCAGCTTTTTAGTACTACGAGCTGCAAGAACCAGCCAAGCTCCTTGCTCTGCAAGTTGATGTGCCAATTCTCGTCCAATACCGTAGGATGCGCCGGTGATGAT
>CAYTLV010000023.1:0-8694 GCA_964438445.1 uncultured bacterium
AGTTTCACTCCGGGTTATTATGAGTTTAACCCTTCGAAATACTCAGGGTTAATAAATTCTTTCAGTTTGGGTTATATTTAACCTTCGACAAGCTTGGTATTGCTTATCAAATTTTTGAGAGTTTAATCTCTAATAACCCATAGTGTTTAATTATATCTTTTTAAGAATCCGGGATTTAAATATGATATTCATCCAGCACCTCAAACAATCTTGCTTCATTTTCTATCAACTCAGCATGCCAGCCCGCTTTCAAAGCACCCTCAATATTCTCTTGTCGGTCATCAACAAAAAGTGTCTGTTCGGGATAAATATGAAACATCTCCTCCACCCGGCTATAGGACTGCGGTTGAGGTTTTATATAAGCTTCCTTATAGGAGACGTATGTCCCATGAAAGGCCACGGCAAGATTGATCCACGCATTGACGCCATCGAAATCCAGCGAGTTGGTGTTGGAGAAAAGAAAAACCCTGTAGTGTCGTCTCAACCAGTGCACTTTAGCCCAAGTACGAGGACGTAGAGGAAAAGCTAGATGAATGTTATCCCTATAGTGTTTTTTATCATCAAGTTGAAGGGGGGTATAATTGTTTAGCTCAATAAAAAGTTCCTCTTCACTACGTTTGCCGATCTCAAATTCACGAAAGAAATCAGATGTGTAAAAGCGCATGAAGGTATCATAATTCCAGCCCATAGCATCTGTGAACCGTCTGTAATCAACGTCCACAATGATATTACCTAGATCAAAAATAATATTTTTTATCTGCTGTTTTTGCATGGAAAGAATTACAGTTCCAGCAGTTCTTTGGGTGCTTTTGTAAGGTCTTTACAAGCTGTTTCTGTGATAATCACATCATCTTCGATACGTACACCGCTCCAGCCAGGGATATATATACCCGGTTCAACTGTTACAACCTGGTTTAACATTAATTCTTTTTCATATGTGGGAGAAAGGCGTGGTTCTGCATGGATCTCAAGACTTAAACCGTGACCCAGTCCGTGACCAAAATATTCACCATAACCCTTTGATCTAATATAATCACGAGCTAAGGCATCAACCGCTTTCCCGATCACACCTGGGCGAATTCCTGCTAATGCTTTTTTCTGAGCTTCAAGAACAATGGCATAGATCTCGCGTTGCTTTGCATCGGCTTTACCTAGACAAACGGTTCGTGTCACATCTCCGTGATAGCCTTTATACATTGCGCCAAAATCAATAGTGACCAGTTCACCTTTTTGTAAAATCTTTTCTGTCGGGCTGTGATGGGGTCGCGAAGCGTTAATTCCGGACGCGACAATCGTATCGAAACTGTCTTTTTCCGACCCTAAACTTTTCATGATATAAGATAATTTAGCATCCAGCATTCTCTCAGAAATACCCGGTTTGATCTCGTTGAGTAATTCATTAAAGGCTGCATCCGTGATCCGTGCCGCTTCGCAAAAGCACTCCAGTTCTACTTCCTCTTTTACAGATGCTAATTCTTCCATTAAAAGAGCTTTATTAACAAATTCATTATTGGGGAAAAGTAACTCTAATTTATTATACTGTTCAAAACTTAGGTGGTTACCTTCAAATCCAACAACATCAGAACTCTTGACACATCCTGTTTCTTTCATTGACTGAAAGAGATCTTTTCCAACCGGAACTTCAATATGCATATTATTTACTTCTGAGGCACTTTGCGTTTTATAACGAAAATCCGTAAAGAACCAAGCATCATCTGCGCTTATATAGCATATACCGTTAGAACCGGAATAACCGGAAATATATCTTAGATTTGAAGAAGAGTAAACGAACATTGCATCCACTTTTTCATGTACCATTCTTTCGCGTAATCGTTTAAGACGCAGACTGTTCATTGTATCTCCTTCTTTTCATCTTTCATGAGTTGTTTTACATGATCGATCTCGGAATTAACTTGTTCTGATCCGGGATCGCGTTGCTGTAATTTTAATAAAATAGCCATTGCTTGTTCAAATAGTCCCTGCCGAATATAGAGTTTTGCCATAGTAAGGGTCTCTATTCCATAACGAGTACTTTGATCATTCTTATTATTTTGAACCGGTATCTTTTTCTTGGGAGGCGGTATAAACTGCTGTTCCGGTACAATCGAAATCTCCTTGCGCTGAGGCTTTTCATACCCAGTATTTTTCTCGGGTTTATCCATTTCTGTGATCAAGTGCTGAATGTAAGTATTATCATCAACTCCAGGCAGATCTTGCGTTTTAAGTTTATCTTGTCCAAAATTTGGTACCGATAATTTTGAATTTATTGTCGTGTTTTTAAATTTTTGAATAAAACTATACATTTCATCAGTGCCATTTTTATAGGCAATGATCAAACTGTAAATATATTTCAACTCTCCGAGCGAATAATTATCTTTATTCAGCTTCAACAGCATTTCTGCAGCCGAAATAAAGCTCGGATCAAATCCTATAGCACGGGTAAAACTGTCAATTGCCTTAAAAACATCTTCTTTTTGATAATAACACAGACCCAAGGAAAACCAAGCCAAAGCATCCTCTGGATATTTATCTAATAATAGTTTTACTTTTTCCAAGGCAACATTCGTTTCGTTCTTTTCAAGATGTTCAAGAACGGATTGAGTGTCTTCATAATAATTTATTTGTTCCATGCTCTACTCCATATGTCCCTGTTCCCGTAAACTCAGATATCCCGAATGGCCAATAATGATATGATCTAATAAGGGAATATCAAGTATCTTACCTGCCTGATAAATAATTTTGGTGATCTCAATATCCTGCCGGCTTGCTTTCAATTCTCCGCTGGGATGATTGTGCATTAAAATGATCGCCGAAGCAAGATGATCGATGGCCGGTTTAAAAACCTCACGTGGATGCACAATTGATGCAGAGATACTGCCGATAGAAATATTCATATCCCGGTAAGCACGATGCGCCCGGTTCAGCAGAATAACTTTGCAAACTTCCTTTCGCATAAGACGCATACGCTCACCGTAGGCATTTGCTATGCTTTCAGGCCCGCTAATCACCGGAGTTTCATTTGTTTGCAATACCTCATGAAACCGCGCGCCCAACTGAAAAGCTGCCGTCAGTGTGGTTGCTTTTGCGGGACCCACACCGTGATACTTTGAAAGAGCTCCTGTTGTCATCATGCCAAGTTGTAAAAGACCGTTATTATCCGATAGCAGTTGCTTTGCAATGTCCAAAGCCGAATATCGTTTTGTACCCGATCTCAACAATATCGCCAACAGTTCGGCATGACTTAAGGTTTCAGCACCTTGCTGTATACATTTTTCGCGCGGCCGGTCACCTACCGGCCACTGCTTCATGGTCGTTTTCGTCACACCCATTTCGCCCCCGAAATTTTATGCGTTACGCTGACTGTCCTTGAACCAATTTTCTATATAATCTATGGTTTTCGTTGTTGGTGTACCGGGCCCAAAGAGTTCCGCAACTCCCATTTTTTTCAATTCTTCCATATCTTCTTCGGGAATAACACCGCCGCCAATCAACAAAACATCATTTATTTCATTCTCTTTTAGCAAATCTAGAACTTTAGGAAAAATGGTCATGTGTGCACCGGAAAGTATAGACAAAGATATGACATCGGCATCTTCCTGAATAGCGGCTGAGACGATCATCTCCGGAGTTTGGCGTAATCCAAGATATATCACTTCCATTCCCGCATCACGCAAAGCGTTTGCAATAACCTTCGCACCTCTATCGTGGCCATCCAGTCCGGGTTTTGCTAAAACAACACGAATTTTCTTTTTCATTGTTTCCTCTTTATCGATTATTTTTGTTTACTATCTAATACAAATGTAACAGGTCCGTGGTTTACAAGAGAAACATCCATTATTGCACCGAATTCTCCTGTCTCTACCGGAACACCCGCATCTTTCAGGACTTTGCAAAAATACTCGTAAAGCCGTTCGCCTTCTTCGGGTCTGGCAGCATTGGTAAAACTGGGTCGTCGGCCTTTTCGCCAGTCCCCGCAAAGTGTAAATTGCGATATAACCAAAGCGGCACCACCGTAATCTTTCAAAGAAATATTCATTTTCCCGTCTTCATCCGGGAAAATTCGCAAACCACTTATCTTGTCAACCAGGAAATCAGCATCCGCTTCCGTATCACCCATAACAACACCAAGTAATATTACTAAGCCATCATCTATGCATCCGCTGGTTCGGCTTTCAATCGTGACATCTGCTCTGAGTACGCGCTGTATAACAGCGATCATAATCCTGTCCCATTTTAATTGACTAATTTAGTTTAAAAATCCTACAACTTCAATCTTTACACGAAAAATTCACAGAATGTGACGACCATCAACTTTTCTGCATATTTTGCTCATGATTTTATCCCGGCAGCCTTTAAAACAATATCATCCTCTTTTACACCAATATCACCGGCGATCACGGGGCACTTGGCTTTCAGTAGGAAAAACACAGGCCGATCCGTGTCGGACAGACCTTCATAATTTCCTTGCCCTTTGCTGATGATCATATCTGCTTGTTTAAATCTTTTTAAAAAATCTTCATTGCATAGATCTAATATCGTAGCCGGCGCAGGTGAACCGGAAGAAATGATCTCGGCAACTTCATCCAATCCGGAATCTATTGCATCTTCCATAGTTACATCATTGATAATAGCTCTGCCTCGTACCACGTAGGTGACAGGCTTGGCCAAAGTTTCAATCAGGATCTTGTCAAATACGGATTCACCCGCATTGTCCCCAAGATACAATATATGCTCAGCTTTATCCAAAGTATCTCTAAATCCATCAATATCACAAATTGCAAAATCTCTTTGAAGAATATGTTCAAGATCCTTTTCAATATGGAATTTTTTATCCATTCCAAGATCCATAACATTACCGGCGATCGCAATGCGCACTGCCATTAATAACGGGTCATCGGATACCTTTAATCTCTTCTTAAGCTCGGGATATAAACGCTTTGCTTCTTTGATATGTGCTTTCTTTTCTTTCTTATAAGGATCGTCTATACCTGTAATTTTATGGATCTCATCATAAATGATCAGTCCCATTTCCGGAGGTGTTTGGTCCAAAGTAATATCCTTGATCCTACATCCGATCCGATCCATTAATTCTTTGACCTTTTGCTCATTGTTGCATGACATTTTCCCTGCCCGAAGAGCTTGTTTTACAAAACAGGGAATACATTCGAGATAAGTTTTCATTCATTTTCCTTATAGGGTATTTCAATACAACGTCCTGCTCCACCTTGAATATATTTTTCAGGGAAGCGTTCGAAGATTTGTGTGATATAACGAGTACAGTGTGTTGGACAAACAAGATCAACATCATTGAGAATATCAAATTGATCAAAGCCATGAAATCCACCCAGTATCATATGGATCTTGCCATGTTCACTGGCAACTTTCATAATATTATCCAATCCGGGATGTGAACAACCGGCAATAACGACAAGTCCTTGGGGTGTTTTAATTATTAGAGATTGCTCTATTTTCGACAGCTCGCCGGTTGAAATTAGTGAGTCAGTAATAGCGATTGATTCGCAAACATGAATAACATTTTTGGCGCGTCTTACACCACGAAGGGATTCTGGCACATAAACATCTACATCAGGATTTTCATGCAAAAACGTAGCAAGTCCGCCCACATGGTCAAAGTGATTATGTGAGATAAAGACCGTATCGACGGCCTTGGGATCCAGCCCCATACTTTTCATATTCTCAAGAAGTATGTATCCATCGGAACCGGTATCAAACAAGATTGTTTTTTCATCTGTTTCGATGTATGCGGCAAAACCCCAGTCCGCTATCAAACCATTTTGATAAACAGTATTATCATAGATAAGTGATATTTTCAGCATTCTATTTCTTCTTTCCTAAACGAGGTATCCACATAGGTACCTCTTTCATATAATCCTTATATTCATTTCCGAAATGTTTTATCAGTAATTTTTCTTCATAGCGGCAGATACCATAAAAGAATATAATGATCAGCAAGCAAACGCCTCCTGCAGCTAGAGAAAGGTTCAAACAAAGCAAGCCTAAATATAAAAGGATCTCAGAGACATACATGGGATGCCATATCTTGCCATAGATCGCTTTGCGAACCACTTCAGGCTTTTCCCGTTTTTCATCAAAGATGATCGATATACTTGTTTTTACAAGGTAAAGAGAAATGCCAATTGCGATCATCGCCAAAGGAACACGAATATACAAAGAAATGATATCATTCAGAAATACTGTCTTTTTAAAAATGAAGATGTCGCCTATCCAAACGAGAATAAATATAATGAAAGATATCAGCTGGCCGGCATCGCCTATGCGATGTTCGCCAATAAGATCGGGTCGATTATGGTGTTCTTTTTTAGACATTTCTTCTCCTTTTAGCCTAATGCCACATCCAGTAGCATCATGGTGGCAAACCCAAATATCGCACCCATCGTGGACCAATCTGTTTCATCACCCCGTTGCGATTCGGGTATTAATTCTTCCACAACCACAAAGATCATGGCGCCGGCCGCAAAAGCTAAAGCATAAGGAAGCAGAGATGTAACTTTTAGAACCAGAAGTGCTCCCAAAACTCCGGCAATAGGTTCAACAATACCCGATAATTGTCCATAATTGAATGCCTTCCATCTTGACATACCTTCGCGTCGCAATGGAATGGATACGGCAGCACCTTCCGGGAAATTTTGCAAACCAATGCCTACGGCTAGGGCGATCGCACCGGTTAATGCTCCAATAGTGGGATTGTGAGATAAGGCACCAAAGGCAACACCCACGGCAAGACCTTCGGGGATATTATGTAATGTAATTGCCAGAACTAAAAGAATAGAACGCTCCCAGGATGTTTTAATACCCTCTGCTTTTTCGGTCGGTAAACCCATATGTAAGTGAGGTAACAATTTATCAATACCCAAAAGGCTCACACCGCCCAATAGGAATCCGATTACCGCTACCAGCCAAGGAATTTGACCGTTTTTTTCCGCCATATCGATAGCAGGAGCTAGCAAAGACCAAAATGCCGCCGCAATCATAATACCGGCAGCAAAACCTAGCATAGAGTTTAATAATTTTTGATTAATCTGTTTAAAAAATATAACCATAAATGAGCCGGCAGCGGTCATAAACCAAGTAAAAATAGTTCCAAGCAAGGCCAAAAGTATGGGATTGTAAGTAAGCAGTTTTTCCATCATTTTATTTTTTCCCTATTTGTCTATACGAAAATATTTATTATGAGCAAATAATATCCATAATATGGCTTGTTCTTGCAGCACTTTCACCCGTACTGGGGCACTTTCCTTCGCCACGTAATTCTGCCACTATCGTCCGGATCAGTGGTTCCTGAATATGGTATGGTAAGATCATTTCTTCAGATATTTTCCCCATGCTTCTAGAGACTCCTTTAATTTTTGCATGAGCGAAAGTTGAAAAATGTAATTCCCCTTCTTCCCCCACGATGATGATCTCGTCTTTAATATCCGTCTCAGGCGAAACAAAATCCCACTTGCCACTTCCCTTTACTCCATTTTGAAAAAGAAATTCCGCTGATACTGTATCGGCTGGTTTGTAAAGTCCCGCTCTATTTTCTACTTTGCCCCTTGCCTCATTGATCGGACCGAAAAAAAAGTCCATCAGATCCAGCTGATGCGATGCCAGGTCATGAAAATGTCCGCCTCCTGATATTTCCGGTTTTAATCGCCAGATTTTTTCGGGATTATTGATCTCTTCAATTCGCAGGCTTCGATTAAAGTTAATTTGCACCGACTTTATTTGTCCCAATTTTCCCTTAGTTATAAGTTCTTTAATTCTTAAAAAATGCGGTAAAGCGCGTCTGTAGTATGCAACGAAAAGTGGCACATTCGCCTTTTCACATGCGGTGATCATACTTAAACATTCTTGATGATCACGTGCCATAGGCTTCTCAACATATACGGCCCTGCCCGCCTTGGCGGCTTTGATCACATACGATGCATGGGTGTCCGGCGGGGTGGCAATATAAACCGCATTGATCTCGGAGTCATTAAATATATCTTTGCTGTCAAGAGTCCAGTTTGGAATATGGTGACGTAGTGCAAAATCTTTACATGCTTCTTCATTTCTACGCATTACAATTTTCACTTGAGAATGCGAAACCGTATTCATAGCCGGCATACTTTTTTTCTCGCAAACCTTACCGGCCCCTATCACACCCCATACTATCTCTTTTTGTGTTTCCATTTTGATATTATATTTTTGTCCGCTTATCTTCAAGTTCAATCACAACACCGCCAAAACGAGCGGCCACTTTGTTGTAAATCCAATACAATAGACGGGAAAATATATATACAAGGATCAAATACCAGAAAGGCATTAAAACATATAGCATTCCTGTATATTTCAATATTTCGTCAGCAGCGCTAATACCAATAATAAGCATGACAATGCCAATAATGCTAAAGACAAGTGAAAACAATGCACCAACAATCGCTACGACCTTGGCCGCCTGTTTAGAATCAATGGAAACGATCTCTTTTTTCATGGAATCATACCTCCGGATTATTTTTTATTCCTCAACACCTTCTCAACTTCAAGAAAAAGGGCATCCGGATCAATTGGTTTGGAGACATAGCCGTCACAACCGGAATTTAAACAATGCTCTTTTTCGTTTTCCATAGCATAAGCTGTTTGGGCAATGATCTTGATCTTATATGCTTTCTCCTGAATTTCCTTCAGGCA
>CAYTLV010000023.1:8794-15158 GCA_964438445.1 uncultured bacterium
AGCTTTATTTAATTTAAGTTTAAAGTAAAACGTAGAACCTTCCCCTTGTTTAGATTCAAAACTGATCTCCCCTCCCATTAAATCAATGATCCCTTTGGAAATACTTAATCCCAATCCGGCTCCTTCTCTATATTGGTTTTCCTCCACTTGACGAAAACGTTCAAAAATAATATGTTTTTTTTCTTCTGGGATCCCAATACCCGGATCTTTCACATAGGTTTTAACGTTGATAAGCTTTTCTCTTTTATCTATTTCGCAGCCAAGTGTCACCACTCCGTTGTCTGTATATTTTACAGCGTTGCGCAAAAGATTATCAATAACCTGCTGGATACGATAAGGATCCGTATTTACTCGTACATCTTGGCAATTTTCAGGAAAGGCAAGTTTTAATTTAATATCTGATTTTTCCCGAAAAAGCGGATTATTTAAGAAAACTTCAATACTTTGTTTATAAATATCATGTAAATTGCAATCCCGTTTGTTGATATTCAATTGATTTACTTCCAATTTCGAAGTATCAACTATATCGTTAATAATATTCAATAACTGTCTGCCTGCTGCATGGATCATATTAACATAGTGTATTTGTTTGTTTTTATCTATATCAGTACTGGTTAATAGATCTGAAAAACCAAGAATAGCGTTCATGGGCGTATGAACCTCGTGACTCATATTTGCCAGAAAAACAGTTTTAAGTCGGTCGCTTTCTTCGGCTTTGTTCTTTGCGATAAGCAGTTGACGGGCATCCTCACGCTTAGCTGTTACATCATTAAGAAAACTCAAACTAGCTGGTTTTCCATTCCACTCAATTAAAACCGAATTGATATCGACCCACTTAACATCTCCCGAGCGAGTAAGAAGACGGAAGGAATAACGCCTGGGTACGTCCATATTATGGGGACGATCCTGATGGTAATTCATAACAAACTCGCGGTCATCTGGGTGAATAAAAGCAGTAAATTCTCTTACCAAGATTTCTTCGTAGGATACTTCCAGAAGATCGCTAAGCTTTTTATTTGCAAAACGTATATAGCCATTTTCTGCCACTAGAATAGCTTCTCCGGCATTTTCAAAAAGCGTTCTATAGCGTTGTTCTTCTTTTTCGCTGGCTTTTTGTTGTTGCCAGACCGACCAACGTTTTAACATTAGCGTACCCAACAGCATGGTAGCGGGGGTATATACAAAGAGCAAGGGCAAAATAAGGAATTTTATAGTATTAAGAATGCTATTGCGTGGAAGCAAGAAAATGCAAAGAAACATGACTACATGGACGACAAGCCCTAACAATAAAATATTATAATAGGGTTTTTTGATTTTTCTTGGTGGAAAAAATATGCGCCATGTCAGACCGATAAAACTGGAAGTCACAATTACGGCTACTCCCATCCACATTCCGTCTCCACCTTGTGAGAATCTAAAAATAGCTGCAATTGTCATTGCAATAATAGTCGGGATGGCTCCAAAGAACAAGCCGGAGATAGATAACAGTACTGAGCGACTATCAAAAATAATGCCGGATTGCAATGTCCATGGTAAATACATTACAATAACAGCTATTAGCCCAACAAGAAAACCGGCTAATAGTTTCCCCGATATATTTTTGATGTTTTCATCTTTTGCCCAGAAAAAATCGTAGATCAAGGTGAAAGATAAAAGAATTGCGATATTCTGTATTAGTCCGATAATTATTGATTTATCCATTTAAAGTCTCCCTGCCCGTTCACCAATTTTATTGAGAATTTGTATTAATTCAAAGAAATATATCTAAGAAGCGAGAAGCGAGAAGCGAGAAGCGAGAAAGTTTCAAAATCTTATTATAAAACACAAATAATATTTGATGTCATTTCGACCGAAACGAAGTGTAGTGGAGAAATCTCAAATTTCTCACTTCATTAAACTACATATATAATCATGATGACAAAGAGATCCTGAAACAAGTTCAGGATGACCCTTCTCCTTTTCTCCAACTCTCCACTTCCATCTACTGCCTACTGCTTTCTGCTTACTGACTACTAACTTCTAGCTTCTGACTACTTTATTTCCGTCTTGCAAATAATCGGATTTTCTTGTAATATTTCTCACATAATTCGGGGAGTGTAATGGATTTTATTTTTAGCACAGATTGGGGATTATTCTTCGTCTTTACTGTTGGCATTGTTGCTATACTTGGTGTTGCCGATTTTTTATTAAAAAAACTTAACGTGCACCCCCATACGACCCGTCGATTAGTTCATATTTTAGTTGGCTGTCTTGTTTGTGTGGCTCCTTTTATTTTTGAATCGCAATACCCTGTATTATTGGTTGCGCTAATTTTCACGATCATGAATTTTCTAGCAATAAAAATGAATTTGCTTAAAGGTATTCATGAAACAGATCGCATCTCTTATGGAACGGTATATTTCCCAATTTCTTTCTTTATTTTGGTCTGTTGGTTTTGGCATAAGGATCCGGCTATTTTGCTAACAGCGATGTTGATCATGGCCCTTGCAGATCCAGTTGCCAGTTGGGTGGGAGAATCGAGAAAAAAACCCCTGCTCTTTAAGATTCTGACAGATAAAAAATCACTTCAAGGTACAAGCGCAATGTTCTTGGTTTCATTTGTAGTTGCGGTCCTAAGTATGAAAATATTCCGCGGTATTTTTGATATGCCAATTCCATGGATCACAGCGGTTACTTTTGGCTTCTTTGCTGCGATTTTTGCTGCCGGTGCAGAAACGATCTCACATAAAGGGACCGATAATCTCATGGTCCCAATTGGAGCAGGTGTTATCCTGGACGCATTGTATAGCGGTACACCGGAATTTCAATTACACCTTATGATCTGGATGGGAATTACTGTTGTGATAGCCTATCTTGCTCACGCCACCAAGGCTTTAAGTCTATCTGGCGCAATGGGTGCTTGGCTACTTGGAACAGTGATTTTTGGACTGGGTGGCACGGAATGGATGATTCCCATTATCATCTTTTTTGCCTGCTCGACCCTTTTAACAAAATTGGGAAAAAAACATAAAAAGAAATTAGAAACTATTTTTGAAAAAACCGGGAAACGGGATATTTTTCAGGTATTTGCAAATGGTGGTGTCGCAATGATCGCCACTATGTGCTGGCATTTTCTTTCCTCAACCTGGCCGAACTTGGAGATACTTTGGTATTTGATCTTTCTTGGTGCCATTGCTGCTGCCACGGCAGACACATGGGGTACCGAGATCGGTGCCTTCAGCACTCATAAACCGATCAGTATTTTAACATGGAAACATGTCCCCCAAGGCACTTCAGGTGGTTTAACCATCATTGGTACCACAGGTGCTTTTATAGGATCATTTCTTATCGCTATAGCCGGTAAATTTTCTTTACAATATTTTACGAATATCGAAATGTCATGGACTGCCGTATGGGTCATTTCTGTTGTCGGTTTGATTGGTGCACTTGTTGATTCTTTTCTTGGAGCAACCGTTCAGGCTCAGTATCAATGTCCAACTTGTAAAAAGATCACTGAAAAAACCTATCATTGTGAAAACGAAGACATTCCTCTTGTTAGTGGACACCGCGTGATCACAAATGATATTGTTAATTTATCCAATACTCTTGCAGGTGGCCTACTGGGCGGACTTGCATATTTACTTTTATTCTAAGAGGCAGACATGAAAAAGATCATTAAAACCCCTTTTGCAAATATGTACGAAGAGGCTCGTTTTTCTTCTCAATTGGTGACACAAGGAACCATCTGGGAGATTGCGGACGTTCTTGATAAACAAGGTGACTGGATATTGCTTAGAACACCCGATGGTTATGAAGCCTGGGCACAAAATTTTTCCACCTTGGACCTAAATAAAGAAATGGAAAAAATGATTGCTTCGCTACCTCGCGTTATGATCCACACTCCTTTTTTGCCTATTTATAAAACAGTTGAAATGAAAGCTCCCAGAAAAGCTGTGGCCGCCATGGGCGCTGATTTTCCCTATTTAAAACAAGACGGCGATGTTTATGAAATTCTGATGCCGGATGCTTCTACAGGTTATCTCGAGCAAAAAACCCTAACAGTTACAAACCCCCGGGATATCATTTTATGCTCAGCGGATAAGCTTTTGGGTTGTTCCTATTTTTGGGGTGGCAAGACTGAGAATGGTTGCGACTGTTCAGGGATCACTCAGATGTGTTTTAATGTAGCCGGACTTAAGCTCCCTCGTGATGCATCTCAGCAGATTAAGGTTTTGAAAAAACATCCTGTCGACATAAAAAAAGCTAAACCCGGCGATCTGGCGTTCTTTCAGAACGACAAGGGTAATATTACACATGTTGCCATTATGCGTCGCTCACCGGAATTTATTCATTCTTCAGGTGAGATTAAATTGAATAGCTTCGATCCCAAAGCACCACATTATTCGGAAAAACTTGATAAGATGCTGGAAGGCATTTATTCTATAGATAAGCTTATTGGAAAGGAAACATCATGAGCCGTAAAATTTGTTTAACAGGGATTAAACCCTCAGGCACTCCTCATATTGGAAATTATTTCGGCGCCATTAAGCCTTCCATTGAGCTGGCTGAACATTATGATTCCCGCTATTTCATTGCAGATTATCATGCCCTTAATACGATAAAAGATTCGGCATTATTGAAAGAATTGACCCATAAGTTAGCTGCTACATGGCTGGCTTGCGGACTTGATCCGGAAACGATGATGTTTTATCGCCAATCTGATGTACCGGAAACTTTTGAATTGACAACCATCTTGATGGCCTTCACTTCCAAGGGACTGATGAACAGAGCCCACGCTTATAAAGCGTCTGTTCAGGAGAATACTTTGACAGGGAACGACCCGGACGCCGGTATTAATATGGGACTTTTCACTTACCCTGTTCTTATGGCTGCGGACATTCTCTTGTTTAATACCAATATTGTTCCCGTTGGAAAAGATCAGAAACAACATGTGGAGATTTCTGCGGATATAGCACAATCACTAAACCACATATATGGCAAAGAACTTTTGACAGTTCCAAAACCTGTTATTAGTGAAACAACTCAGGTCATTGTCGGTCTGGACGGACGCAAGATGAGCAAGAGTTACGATAATGTTATTCCCTTGTTCCTACCTTCTAAAAAATTACGCAAGATCATTACGAAAATTGTCACGAACAGTCAGGAAATAGAAGAACCCAAAGATCCGGATTCATCACACGTATTTAGCTTATATAAATTATTCGCCACACCCGAAGAACAAACTGCCGCCCGCGAGCGCTATCTGGCCGGAGACATGGGTTGGGGACACGCAAAGCAAGAACTTTTTGAGATCATAGATGCTCATTTTGCACCCATGAGAGAAAAATACGATTTACTTATGGAAGATCCTGCTCACATTGACAGCATTCTCAAAGAAGGTGCCGAAAAAGCTCGCACGATCGCTGCTGCGACTGTCCAACGATTGCGTAATGCCGTTGGCATAGATTGACGAAAATTATTTTTGACAGAATAACGGAATTGACCTGATTGTTAATCGACAAAATAACAGGATAAACACAATTATATAGACGCCTCGAAATTTTGGGGTGTCTCTTTTTTTTCTGCAAAAAATGTATTATGATACGGCATGAAAAAATTCGACGAACGCGACACCATGTTTGCCCGTAAAGCCCTGCGCCCGGATTCAGATGCTTATTGTGATTATTATGAGCGCCATCCTGAAAATAAAAAAATTGACGACCACCTTCGCAAGCTATCCAAAAAACTAAAAGAGAACCCCGTAACCGATCCTGTTAAAAGCAATCTCGTTGATGCCGCTTTTTCCTTTCTTGCAGACATCAATCATTTATCTGATGGTATACCCGCTTCCAAAAAACTTCCGGTTGAACCGGAAAAGATCTCTGATTTCTTAAAACAGACTGCAAAAGAATATGGTGCCGATCTGGTTGGAATTGCCAAGATAAACAAAGACCATTTTTATTCCCATCGTGGACGTAAGCTGGAAAATTACGGTGACGTCATTGATGTCGATCACTCTTATGCCATTGTTTTTGCCGTAGAAATGGAAAAGGACAAGATCGATCTGGCACCCGCCATTGAGGAAAGTATTGAAACCTCACGGATCTATGTAAAGATCTCTATCATTGGGATGATCCTGGCTTATTATTTACACAGACTGGGTTACGAAGCACGCAATCATATGGATGCAAATTACCTTGTGCCACTCCCCTCATTGGCCGAAGAAGCCGGACTGGGTGAACTGGGGCGCATTGGTTTTTTAGTGACTAAAGAATTCGGACCGCGAGTCCGATTGGGTGCTGTTACAACCAATCTTGAGCTCGTCCCTGATAAAAAACAGGACTTCGGGATCCGCGAATTCTGCGAGACCTGTCATCTGTGCGAA
>CAYTLV010000024.1:0-15069 GCA_964438445.1 uncultured bacterium
GTGGTCGTTCCGGTGAAGTTCTTGTTGTCGTTGATGGTATGCCGGTTAGAGATCCAGCCGGGACGTATTCAGGTAGTACAGGTGGATTTACACTTGGCTTGCCCAGTGAAGCGATCACCGAAATGGAAGTATCCCTCGGTGGATTAAGTGCTGAGTTCGGGAATGTACAATCCGGTGTTATCAATGTGGCAACCGATGCAGGTTCACGGAAATTATCGGGAAAAGCGACATATATGACCACTAATTTCAGTGAACCGGTCAATAATGCCATTATGCCACTCGATGATTTTGTTGAAAAGACATTTGATCTCTTTCCTGCAGATGCAGATCAGGATTCACTGCGAAGCTTGATCATGCCCGATACAAATAGATGGTATACCATGAAATACCAGCATGAATTACAAAACGTTTTGCGCTTGAGTCTCAGTGGTCCAATTATTCCCAACAGCGATCGCATTACGTTTGCGTTTTCCGCAGATGTAACGAATGAAACTCAGGATTATTTTATTAACAACAATTATTCCAGTGAAAAATATTACGGAAAGTTGACTGCAAAACTCAGTGATAAAATAAAACTTAATGCTTCAGTAATGTATTCCGCTTCCGAATCAAATGATTTTTATCTTTACGCGTCAAAATACGGCCCCGCTGATGAATACTGGCAAAATGAGATGTATTATGATCCGGATCCATCAACTTCAAGCCGTGGCGATACAGCTTTTATTTATCATTATGTTAATGATGCTACTGCTTACCAGGATTCAGGTTTCAGTATTGGTCGTCGCGATACTGTTTTTGCTGCCGGCGATACGATTACATGGTATGATCAAGCGAAATTCAAGGATGTGTATGTAGATTCTCGTCTGCAAGATCATTTGTGGGATCGTGAACGAGAGGCTTATACCTTAAATCTCGGATTTACACATCAGTTGAATTCCAAGACCTTCTATGAGATCAAATATCAGAACATGACATCCAAATATTTTTATGGTGTTCGGGATGTGGATGACCGTGACGGAGACGGTGATGTAACGGAATTCCTAAATTGGGATTTTGACGGTGACGGACCTTATTACGAGAATCGCCAACGTGAGAACAATATTTGGTGGACCGGAGGAGACGATCCCGGCTATCGCGATCAGATCTCAAATGTCAATAAATTAAAATTTGATATTGAAAGTCAGCTCACCCAAAACCATCAGGTTCGCGGAGGATTAGAATTTACACATAACAATATGAATGTAACAAATATCGCATGGAGTACCATCGAGCTGAATCCTGTGGATACCAGTTATTCACGGACATATTTCAGAACAGATATTTGGTCTGAAGATAATATCGATCTTGGTTTGTATGTTCAGGATAAAATGGAATTCAAAGGACTGGTTGCGTTGGCCGGACTAAGATATGATTACTTCAATCCCAGCGGATTTGGTGATCCTGTCTTGTATCCCAATGATTTCTCGAATCCTTTCTCATTAGTCGATACAAACGGAGTTCCTATCCTGACCGATCCTCAGGAAGCCAAACCGACCCATCAGGTTTCACCTCGTTTCGGTATCTCATATCCGATTACAGATCGTGATAAACTGATGTTCACTTACGGCCATTATTTCCAGCGTCCGGATTCTTATTATCTTTATCGTAACCTAATGTACGATGACCTGACAACAACTGGTAACTATGTGGGTAATCCTTCATTGAAACCCGAAAAAACGGTTTCATATGATATCTCTTTGGAGCATTTGTTTTCACCAACATTAAAAGTATCTGTGACAGGTTATTATAAAGATGTAACCAACCTGATGAACTACCAGAAATATGTATTCATTAATTCTCCCAATGACGGTAATATCTATGTGAATGCCGATTATGCCAACATCAAGGGTGTTGAATTCGCAATGTATAAAGCACTGACAGATTTTTGGGGTGCATCCATCAATTACACTTTCTCCACAGCGCAAGGTCGTCTGTACAATGATTACAACGCACCGCTTTTCGGAGAAGACCAGAAGATGTTCCCATTAGGCTATGATCAGACTCATACGATCAATGCGAATGTAACTCTAAAAACACCGGCCCACTTGTCTCCTTTCCTGAGAAATTGGCGTGCTAATTTTCAGGTCGATATTAACAGTGGCTTGCCCTATTCCTCATACGGAACAGGTCAGACCTATGATCTTCGTTTGCCTTGGAAGTATAATCTAGATATGCGTATTAATCGTCGCATCAAGATGGGACAGGTCAAAATGGATATTTTCGTAGATGTTTTCAATGTTCTTAATTCCATGTATGTGTCTTATATTGGCTCCTCACAGTTTTACAACTTAAGAGAAGATGCAGCCATTATTGGACAGGATGTTGATTACTCATATATTTATAACCCAGAAGTCTATAACGATCCCCGTCAATTCCGTGCCGGTGTATCTGTACAATTCTAATGATAAAGGAGAAGTTGATGAGAATAAATAAAACTAAGATCCTAGTATTCTGTTTGCTGCTTCTTTCGTTAAGCATTTTACCGGCGCAAAATCCGGTAGTGAGCTACGACAGTTTTGTGCACAGGATTGGAATGCTGTGGAACAATATTACAAACCACGGAGAGATCGGTGACGATTCCTATACCGCTCCGGCACCTTCATGCGAATGGCCTGCCGGTTCAGGTAATTCCTATTTATATTCGGGCTGTTTATGGCTATCAGCTGGATATAAAGATGGTGAGGAAATAAAATATAGCGTATTAAACGAACGTGACGGAGAATATGCACCTATTGATAGTATCGAAGTTAAAATTCCTGGAGAACGATCCGAACAGGACACATATACCAGTTATTGGGATATCGCAGGTGTTCAGGCAAAAGATCCCGATCCATTGGGTTTAATCATCAAAGAAAGAACCTATGCGTGGAGCAACCCTCTGGCAGACGATTTCATCATTGTAGAATACACTATCAAGAACGTTGGACTAATTGATACAGCTGATAACTATGTCCCTGATCTCAAGCGTGATTTATATGATTTTACATTCACTATCCGCTGGGATGGTGATGTTGCAAAACGCGCCGACTGGCCGGTAGAAGATCAACGTGTAAATCAGGATGACCATGCCTTAAGCAATGCAAATGCGGAATTTACAATAACTAATGCAAAAGATCCGATATATAATGAAACATATGTAGGTTGGGATTGGGTAAAATTAGTTCCATATATGCGCCGTCAGGCGGAACGTGAACCTTTTATGCTGGATTCACTGAAGTCTTTTCCACTGGATTCCATGAATACTTTTATGTGGGACGGTGACAACCTGATCGTTGATGCTGAAGATTGGGGATTAGATACATCTTTGTTGGATCCAAGATTTTTTGATTTTAATTACTTAGACGACGATTTTGGTAACCCGGATGTTGACGGTTCTTTCAACTCAGCCGGATTTCTCGGGTGGCGCTTTTTGAAAGCGACCAAACCTATGCCGCCTAAATCCTATGTAACATGTACCATTAGTGACGATCCGCAGACTGATGCGGCACGTTGGAACGATTATATCAATGTGAATGAATTTTATAATGTTTTGCAAGCTACAAATCAGGATTATACACAATGGATCACAAAGTCAGGAGTCCCAGGTTATTTAAATCCGCAAGATTATCGAGCAATAACTTCTTATGGTTCTATTGATACTTTAAAGTCAGGTGATTCGGTCGTTGTGACAATCGCCTACGGTGTGGGCGGTGATCAGGTCAATGGTGGTATTTATTCTTTGATCGAATTCAATAAGATCATGCTAATGGCCCAGTATATTGTCGATAATGACTATGACGTTGATTTTGATGCTATCATGGCTCCTCCGGTTGACTTTGAATTGAGTGAAGCTAGCGAAGAAGGCGAATACAAAGGTGTTGATATTAGTTGGGATGATCTTCCCGAAGCACATGGTAAATTCGGTGGCTACCGCGTAATCCGTTCGAATGAAAAGATGCCGAATGGTTCCTTTGTTTGGGAGACACTGGCGGAATACGAAGTTGGAACAGACACTTGGCCTCCATCGGCAGATATGGGCGGGAACAACATCTATGCTTATCGTGATACAACGGTAAAGTTTGGATTTGATTATTATTATTGTGTCCAAACTATTTCAATAAATGTCCCGGGTTACGGGAGTATTTCCACATCCGAAGCCCTTTTTAAGGCCATGACCCCTACATCGGCTCCGGCTTTGACACTTGATAACGTGAAAGTTGTTCCGAATCCTTATATTGGTTCCGCGGTATGGAATAACCCCATCCCAAGTTTGGGAACATCGCCTTGGGAACATCAACTGATGTTCCTTAACCTGACGGCAGATGCGATAGTTCGGATCTATACTTTAGATGGTGATTATATTGCAGAGGTGAAAGCATCTGACGACAGGATAACCGGTCCTTATGAAACTGTTCCCGAGAAAAGTGGTGGAACGGCGATCTGGAATCTGGTTACCCGTAATAATCAGGATGCTGCGCCGGGAGTTTATATCTATACGGTATCTTCGGCGACAGGTGGCAAAACAACCGGTAAATTCGTCATAATTCGATAAGGCAGGAGACAACAATGAAAAAAAATATCATATTATTACTGTTGGTCGCATTCAGCCTTATGGGCTATGCGGAACCCTTTGCTCCGGTCGGAACTTCGACCGGCCAGTTCCTGACCATTGGGGTCGGGGGCAGGGAAGTGGCGATGGGTGAGGCTGTCACTGCACTTACAAGCGGCTCCGGATCTGTTTTCTGGAATCCCGCAGGATTGGTGGATGGCAATTCGAACGATATATACGCCGCTTATAATCAATGGCCGGCAGGTATCCATGTAGGTGCTTTATCCTATGCTTATGTGAATCCAAAGATCGGTACATTTTCCATAAACGCGAAATACGTCAATTTTGGTGAAATGGAAATAACCACCGTTGAAAACCCGAATGGAACCGGTTCTATGCTTAATATGAGCAACTATGCGATCGGTTTGAGTTACGGACGTTATTTGACCGATAAAGTATCCATGGGTTTGACAGGCAAACTGGTCAATGAACGCTATGGCGCAAATGGTTATACGACCGTTGCATGGGATGTAGGGTTGATGTATCGTGCCGATTTTCGAAATTTTAAGATCGGAATGAGTATCCTGAACTTCTCGAATATGGTACAATTTAGCGGAAGCTATATTGATTACAGCAACTCTGATTCGTACCTTACAGGAAATGAACTTGAATTCGAAAAATGGTCACTGCCGATGACCTTCCGTTTTGGAGCTGTCATTGACGTTTATAACAAAGGAGCGAACAAGGTTATCGCGGCTGTGGATATGGTACATCCCAACGATAATGTTGAGCAATATAATATCGGAGTGGAATACGCTTACGATAGTATGATCTTCGTTCGCACCGGATACAGACTAAGTGCTTACGAGGGTGGATTTAGTGCCGGTTTCGGTTTTAAATGGAACATGCTAAATATTGACTATGCATTGTCAAGCTTGGGTAACCTGGGTGTTACCAATCGTTTATCAATTGGATTTAATATATAGTTGTGAACTAACAATAGAAAAGGAGAAAACGATGAAGAATTTGCTAAGAACAGCATTAATACTAACCTTGATCAGTACCGTTGCTTTTGGGATGATCCCACGCGTAGCAGTAATTCCTGTGCCAGAGGATTCTCTGAACAACGGTGGGGTTGGAAACATGATCGCCGGTCAGGATATTGATGGTGACGGCGCAAAGGAAATCTACCTTGTAAATGACAATTGGAAAGATGGTGAATCAGAACTCGTTCCCAGGATATATAAACTTGAACGGGAAGTGGGTGACACCATGTATAACATCGTCTGGTCAGCAACTCCACAGGATTACCAATCGGGTATTATTCAGAATACATGGCCAACTTTCGCGATCACAGATCTTGATGATGACGGTAAAATGGAATTGACCTGGGGTATTGTGAATTTCACGAATGCTACAAATACAAATCCATATCGTATTTGGGTCTACGAACATGCCGGTGGAGATAATTTTGGTGTTTATGATGAAACAAGCGGGAAATGGATGCCAAACAGCGTATGGGATATCGCTGATGCGAACATTCGTCCCTTTTCCTGGGAAATTTATGATATAAACGACGATGGTATTGATGAGATCATATTTGCCGGACGAACACCCGATATGCGTATTGGTATCTGTTCGGTTGACAATATTCCTGATGATGGTGACAGTAGTGAAACGTGGTTCATGGAGTACTCATCTGCCGATATTACAAATTATGGTGGTGATAATAAATGGGATGTTGCCATAATCGGTAACACTGCATATCTATTTGATGAAGCTGTAATATCAAAAGTTACCTGTGATAATTTTAATTACACTTATACGGAATTAAGTCCACTTCCCGGAGGATTATCACGTGATGCAGCCCAGGTTTGTGATGTAAATGGAGACGAAGTGTTTGAAATTATCACTGCTGAATATAAATACGGAGCAGATACAAGAAATATATGGTTGTTGCAGGAGGATAGTGATACACTCAAGCGGACACCGCTCTTTGATATCTATGGTGAAGATTACTTGGATGGCGGTAATATTGTTGGAGGTGATCAGGGTGATATTGATGGTGACGGAAATGTCGATTTTATTTTCGGATCCAATGCTTCCGGATATCCTAACGGGATGATATTTCGGGTAGAATACCTAGGTAGTGGTGATATTACTGATCCTCTAAATTGGGAGCTTACCATTGCTGACACATCTGTTGGAGAATATTCAAATATTACAACAGGGATGTGGAGTATTGTTGATGTTGCCAATGTGGATGATGACAGTGCTGACGAAATTATTTTCACTTCTTCAACACCTTATACTGAATCAGATCCCAACGTATCATTCCCCATTTATATTCTTGATACAGGTGATTACACAACAGATGTAAAATATATTCTCGAACCTACTTCTTTTGAATTAGGTAAAGCATATCCTAACCCCTTCAATCCCGCAACGATTATTCCGTTCACGCTGGAAAAATCGGGTATGGTAACACTGATAGTCTTTAACGTTAAAGGTGAACGCGTTTCAACGCTGATCTCTAATGATCGCATGGAATCCGGACATCATAATGTTATGTTCGATGCCAGTGATCTTGCTTCAGGTGTTTATGTATATCAATTAAAGGTTGATAATACCATGCGCGCCGCTAAAATGGTACTGAACAAGTAAAATATAATTACAGCAACTATATTAAGCCCCGCTATCGTTTGATGGTGGGGCTTTTTTATACTGAATTGAATCATGAATCATGAACATTCGAGCAATTGACTAATCGAAGTTAAATCGATAGACGCGCTCGCGGATCATCCTGAACTTGTTTCAGCCCCGAAGGGGTCCCGTAGGGAGACCTCCGCGAGCATTGTATCACTGAAAATTATTTCGATACTATAAATACATACTGAATAATGAATTATGGACATTCGAAGTTAAAATTGAATGTTCGATTGTTCTGTATTCGATATCGTTAAGACCTTCCGACTGGCGTTCGAACGTAGAGAGTATCGCAGGATGGTCGGAAAAGAATGAAGAGGAGAGTGGAAGAACGGGAGAAGAGGAAACAAAAGGCATTAAACGTAAGACGTCTGCCTGCCGAAGGCTGTGCCTCGGCGCAGGCTGGTGAGATGTAAAGACGAGATGCATAGTATCTCTACACCTAATAACAACTAAACGAATCGACAATTAGACTCTTGCCATTTCGACTATTTTTCGACCAGCCAGCACCCATTCGCCAACTGCTGAATGGTCGAGCTGGCAGGTCTTTTCAACCATCAACCATCAACCATCAACCATCAACTTTTTCATCCCAATATCCACTTTTGCCTTTTTACTTACAAAAAATAAAGCCCTCCACCGGGGAGGTGAAGGGCTTCTCTCAAAAAGAGGTAGAGGGTTTTTATCTGTGCTTAAAGAATTTTCTTACATAAGCCGGGACATTCATATTATCTTTTTGTGTTTCATCTAATGGATAAATGGTGGTGTCCAGCTGAATTGCTTCTCCAAAAACCGGGATCTCAGCTTTCTTTACACTGGGAGCTTTAGGTCCTTCGAATATTTTTATCTGCTCTTTTTCGGGAGCGCTTGCCATGGGTTTCGTATCATCGCTTGGCACTATTTTGATCTCGGGAATAGCATGAATGGGTAAAGGTTCGAGTTCCTGTGGCGTATCGACGGCATTCATATCAAGTCCCGTTGCGATAACCGTTACAGAGATCTCATCTTTCATGTTTTCATCAATCAAGGCGCCAAATACGACATTTGCATTTTCACCCGCTTCTTCATAGATCATCTTTGCTGCTTTACGGACTTCGTTCAGTTTCATGTCCGAACCACCGGTAAAGTTGATCAATAAACCCCGTGCGCCTTTAATGGAATTACTTTCGAGCAGGGGACAATGAATGGCGTTCTCAACGGCTTTTACGGCACGATCAGGACCAGAGGTGCGACTGACACCGATAACTGCAGGACCTCTGCGTTTAATAATGGTCTTTACATCGGCAAAATCTAGATTGATCAATCCGTTCTTGGTGATCAGGTCGGAAATTCCGGTGGTACCTTGATTTAGGATAGAATCAGCAATGCTGAATCCATCAAGACAATTAGTTTCATCATCAATGATGTCAAAGATCTTTTCATTGGGAACAACGATCAATGTGTCAACATGTTCTCTGAGGCGTTTAATGCCTTCCAATGCTTGTTTATTGCGCAATGTGCCTTCAAATTCGAAGGGTTTTGTAACAAAACCGATCGTTAAAGCACCGCTATTTTTAGCAATTTCTGCGATAACGGGAGCAGCTCCTGTTCCTGTACCACCGCCCATACCTGCGGTAATAATGATTATATCTGTATCCCGTACAATATCTTCAATACGGTCTTTACTTTCCAACGCCGCATGATAACCGATAGATGGGTCTGTTCCTGCACCGAGTCCTCGGGTTTTATTGGCTCCGATCTGTATCTTTGTTTCAGCTTCATTAGCATTCAAGGCCTGAGCATCTGTGTTGATAGCAATAAATTCCACATCTGTTAGTTTTTCTGTGATCATCCGCTGTATGGCATTTCCACCTGCACCGCCAACTCCGATTACCTTGATCTGTGCTCTTTGGTCTTTTAATCCATCATATTCGATCAACATAGGATCCTCCGTTTCATTATTATTTTTTAATTTTATTATTTTCTAGAAAAATTCCGATAAACGTTCTCTGATCTTATTCCATAGGGTCATCTTAGATTGACCGGATGGAAACTTAGGTTTTAAATTACATTTATTCGCTGTGTGTAAAAGTCCAATTCCGGTTGCAAAATCCGGTGTATAATCTTCTTTTTCCAAGCCATTCATATGGATGGGATAACCGACGACACAATTCATGCCGAAGATCTCTTCGCCAAGATGTTCTATGCCTCTCAAAAGCGAACCGCCACCCGTAAGGACGATTCCGGCATTTAACTGCATTCCTTTCAGGTTTTCACGAGATAATAGAAGGATCTCGCGGACACGAGCTTCAATAAATTCCGAAAGTAATCCGGAATTCATGGCAATGTCCACTTTACCATTGACGGGTTTGATATAAAATTCTTTAATTCCTTGCAATTTTGCCAATTTTGCGGTTGAAAAACCGTATTGTTTTTTAATGCGTTCAGCTTCAGTAAATGAAGTTCTTGCCAATGATGCAATGTCGCGAGTCACAATTTCACCACCGTACCCGACGATTTGTGTGCTGACAAGATGACCGTTGTTAAAAATAGTGATATCTGTTGTTCCGCCCCCGATATCGATAAGACAGACACCAAGTTCCTTCTGATCGTATGTTAATACGGCTTCAGCTGACGCCAGGGGCTCTAAAACGATGTCATTCACGTTCAGGCCGGTCTTCTGTACACAATTGACGAGATCGCGTGCATTGTTGATCGCTGCCGTGATCACATGTGCTTTTAAAGTCAGTTTACTTCCGGACATCCCAAGAGGATTTTTAACGATCATTTGATCATTAATGATATATTCTTGGGGAATTATATGAATGATCTCACGATCGATCCCGATATTGATGTTCTTTATTGAATCTTCAAGATGGAGCATGTCTTTCTCATCAATAATATTGACTCGTTTGCTACTATCCTGTCTGTTGATTGGAATAGCGTGTTCCGTATCCATGCTACGGATATGATCACCGGCTATACCCACGGTAACTCCACTGATTTTCTCTATATTCGCTTTCTTCATTGCGAGAGAAACGGAAGCTTCAATGGATGCTCGCATTTGATCGATATCAATGACCACTCCACTTTTCATACCTGAAGATGGGACTTTACCTATACCAAGTATATGGTATTCCGAAACACTGGCGTCGTATTCACCTACGATCGCACAGATCTTCGTTGTCCCAATGTCCAGGGCGCTTAAAATTGTTTTTTCGTTCATAGATTTACTCATTGGTTAATCGCGTACAATTACTTGACCGTTAAAACGCAAACTGACATATTTATATTCGCGCATATCGATATCTTCTTTTTCCATTTTAGAAATAAATGCATCAAGAATATCAAAGCGCTTCTCAAGATCGTTCTTTCCAAGATATACTTTGGGATAATCATCATCTTTTTGAATGATCCACCCTTTGTCTTCGGACCAGGTGATATGAGAACAATAACTTTTTACTTCCTCACTGAAATGCTGTACATAATTCACAAAATTGATGGCATATCGGATATCCGGATGAAATGTGGGTTTTCCCATTTCAAAAGGTAGTTCCCGGTCTACGCCGGTAATGACCGGCATGCCGTTAATGGGATAGTTCATGGGACTTGGCAGCATGATCGCAAAAGCATCCAATGCGTAATCCTCTTTTAATCGGATCATCACAATGGGCTGCCGTTCGATAACATGAATATTGATCACGTCAGGAAATTCCCGACTGATGTAAGCATTAAAAATATAAGGTTCAGCGATCAGGCGATCAATTCCGGCACCCAGTTCAAGATCGAACATATTTGCACCGCGTTTGATCCCGCTGGCATGAATGATCTGCTTTTCGTTTAGTTCATTTTGGTTATGCACGATGATCTGTTTTACCGTAAAAACCTGTTGGTAACGGCAATAGATCAGTGCCAGAATGAACACCAAAAGACAGACCAGCACGGTCATGATCTTGTTTAAGGATATCTTTTTATTTGGTCTTATCGGATCCATGATATTCCTTATAAATTGCATCTGAAACCTGCCAGATATCACCGGCACCTATTGTCATGACGATATCGCCATCTTTGATAGCCGGAAGGACCATTTTAGGAGTATCCTTCAACTTGGCAGTATAGTAAACGTCAGTAAAACCCTGATCTTTTATCATATTTACAATCATTTTGCTGCTGATTCCACGCATCGGTTTTTCACGGGCGGGATAAATATCTGCAATATAGATACGATCGGCTTTTTGCAATGAGCTGGCAAAACCCTCGGCAAAGTCTCTTGTCCGGCTAAATAAATGTGGCTGAAAAATGGCCACGATACGTCGATTTGGATGCAAAATGCGGAGTGCCGTAAGTGTTGCATTGATCTCAGTGGGATGATGTGCATAATCATCGTAAAAAAGTACATCATTTGATTGATGACGAAGCTCAAATCGTCGTTCTACGCCTGAAAAGGCTTTAATTCCCTTACCGGCATCTTCCATATTCAGATGGAGAAGATAGGTTGTTACGAGTGCTGCCGTGGCGTTTAAGACGTTGTGATGGCCGACCTGAGCGATCGTATAGACACCGATCTTATCGTTTTTATAGTTAAGCGTAAAATGTGAGCCTTTATCGTAAGAAATATCCGTGATATGGAAATCGGCAGCCGGATCTGCGCCGTAGGTCACATAAGGACGATCTATCAAAGGCAAGAGGGAGCGAGCTTCCGCATCATCGTAGCAAAGAATAACCGAACCGTTCTCAGGGATACTGTTTGCATAAGCCACGAAAGTATCTTTCATGTCCTGAAGATCTTTGTAAATGTCCAAGTGGTCTGCATCAACATTTGTAATAACTGCAAGAGTAGGTGGGAGAGCCAAAAATGTTCGGTCGTATTCATCGGCTTCAAAGATCACATAAGTTTTTGAATCCATACGTGCATTGGTTTTAAGATCTTTGATAATACCGCCAATGAACATAGATGGATGTGAACCACAGGCATCCATAGCTGATGCAAGAATTGATGATGTGGAAGTTTTTCCATGTGTCCCGGCTACGCCGATACGAATGGGCCATACCGAAAGTAGCATGCCTAGAAATTCGGCACGACGGATGCGTTTGATCCCAAGATGTTTTGCCTGACGGAATTCAGGATTATCTTCCTTGATCGCAGAAGAATAAACAACGACATCAGGAGAATGTAAATGGTCACGATGATGACCAATATCGATCTTAGCACCCAAAGCACGAAGATGTCTCGTAATACTGGTCTCTGTCGTATCGGAACCGCTGACACTAAAACCAAGCCGTATCAGAACATCCGCGATCCCGCTCATTCCGATCCCGCCAATACCGATCATATGTATTTTTCTGACCGATCCGAATACTGTTGCTATCCTGCTATCATTCATTTTAACTCCAGGTGTAAAAGGTTTGCAGTTGACTAAGTATTTCTTTTGCAATCTGTTCTGCGGCGTCTTTTTCACGAGTGGGGAAAGTTTTTGCCATGTTCTCTAATTTTTCAGAGTTGTTGATCATATCTTTTAAGTGTTTTAATAAAGGAGTATTCGGGAATTCGCTTTCTTCAACGATCACAGCACAGCCAAGGGCTTCCAAGGCTTTTGCATTGTGATATTGATGATTCCCTGCTGCAGTGGGCAGCGGGATCAAAATTGATGGAATTCTCATGTGTTCGATCTCTGCTAATGTTAAAGCGCCCGCGCGTGCTATAACCATATCCGCGGCTGAATATGCAGCCGACATATTCTCGATATAAGGCATCAGTCGAATATGTTTGTGCTCGCAAAATTGTTGAGATAACATATCAAAGCTTGCATTACCCGTTTGCCACAGGATCTGCAGATCAAATTTATGAATCCATGATTGGACGCGTTTAGCAATATATTTATTGACATTTAATGCACCTTGCGAGCCACCGAATATAAAAATGGTGAATTTATCCGGATCCAGATTCATGATGTTGCGCGCTTCCAGTGTATCAATTCTTTTAATAGAAGAGCGGATAGGATTACCACTTTTAATGAAAAGAACATCATCTTTGATATGATCTTTAACTTCATCATAAGCATAAAAAAGTCCCATGGCACGTTTTGCAAGCATACGACTGGTCACACCCGGGAAGGCATTCTGCTCCTGGACAAATAAAGGGATGTGTTTGCGAGATGAGATCAAGCCGGGCAGCAATGAAACGTATCCACCACTTGCAATGGTTACAACAGGATCAAGTTTGCGATATAGTTTCTTGATCTTTATGTAAGATATTAACAGACGAATGGGCAAGATCATGTTTTGTAAAAATGAAGCCAGTGACAAATAGCGTGAAAAACCTTTAATGGGCACTAGAGTATAAGAGTAATCACTTTTTGGAGCAAGGCGCTGTTCAATACCGAATTCTGAACCGATGTAATGACATTGAATATTGACACTATCCGGAAAAGATTCGGATTGTTTCATGATGGCATCGGCAATGGACATAGCAGGATAATAATGTCCGCCTGTACCACCTCCGGTGATGATAATGTTATATGTAGATTTAGAGTTCATGTAAAAACTCCGCTTTTTTTTGTGCTTCATGTTGAGATTGCTTGATCACATTCATACAAATGCCAATAAGGGCAAGATTGATTAATAATTGTGACCCACTTTTTGAAATAAAAGGCATGGGGAGACCGGTTACAGGCACCAAACCAACACAGACAATAGCATTTGCTAAGGCATAAAAAATGATAGAGAAGGCAGTGGCAAAAATAATGCTTTTCCCGAAGGAATCATTAACCTGTTTTGCAAGTTTGAGCATGGAAACAAAGAGGACGACAAACGCAATGAGTATTAATGATGTAGTAATAAATCCCAATTCTTCACCCGCTATTGAAAAAATAAAATCAGTATGTGCTTCAGGAAGGAAAAGATTCTTGCCGGTGCTGTTGCCGAATCCACGTCCGAATAAACCGCCACCTGACAGAGAGATCATAGATTGATGTAGCTGATAGCCGCCATTGTTAATGTCATCTGGATTCAAGTGCGAAAGAATCCGTGCAAGTCGGTAATCAGAGATAACGACATATATGGCCGATAAAACTAAAAATATTGAAGAAAGTATACCAAGCTGTATGCCTGATACTCCATAGATATACAAGGTAACGATAACTATGACATATAATGAAAATGCAGAAGAGAAATCGGGTGTAAGTGCCACCATAATTATTAACAGCAATGAAACGATCATGGCTGGCATAAGACCTTTGCGGAATTGTCCTAAAGTATCTTTATGATTGGCAATATAGCTGCTGATATAGATGATCAGGGCAAATTTTACTATTTCCGCCAACTGGAATATATTACGTCCGCCCAGGGACAACCAGCGAACAGGATGAGTGTTGCCGGTGGAGAATTTCTTGATCAATGTAATAGCCATCAAGGTGAACGCAATAATAATGAATAACCATGCGAACTTCTTAAGTACTTTATAATCAATAAGATAAAATACAAAACCAAGTAAGATGGAAAGAACAAGATACTTAATATGGCTCTCAAAAAAGCTATTGGCATTTCCATCAATATTTAAAGCAACTCGAGTACTTGCCGAAAAAAGGATCAGCATGCCGCCAAGTATCAGGACCGCAAGTGTGATCATGAAAACTTTAAAGCTTAATGGGTACTCTATTTTATTTGCTTTCATTTCCCAAATCCAAAATTGTTTTAACTAATTGTTTAAAATGATCTCCACGCTCTTCAAAATTTTTGTATTGGTCATAACTTGCACAGGCAGGAGAGAGCAGTATGGCATCACCGGGATGTGCTTCACGAAATGCCTTCATCACTGC
>CAYTLV010000025.1:0-12311 GCA_964438445.1 uncultured bacterium
AATATTTACTATAGTATATTTACCAAATACTTTTCTTTCAAGATATAAATTCATTTTGTTTTCACTTTCGTAGATATCTTTTCCAATTCGCAGATTTTTAACGCCCAAAGCAAGAGCTTTATTCTTACTGATCTTAATGATCTGTCCTTCTGAAGCGATGATATATTTGTCATTGTTCCATTTTGCAGATTTGATATTTAATCTATCGGACTCTAATTTTATGTGAGAAATAAATTGAAAGTTATTCGCTTTAGTCGAAACTATCCACAAACGCTTATCTCTTAGTTTGCTCATATTCGACTTATAATTTGCCTCTGTTTTCTGAATAATTCTTATGGAAAAATCGTCATCAAACTTTCGATAAAGTGTTGCTTGCTCATCGGCCGAATCCAATCCCTGCCATATCTGCTGATAGACATGTTCTTCGTTAGAAAAGAATTGATCACAAACGATCCACTCTTTTGCATTTTTCAGGAATATGACCGTTCTGTATGTTTCAACGCCAATATTCTCGTAACCGTCATGAGTACCAAGATAAATATCGACATCTTTGCTGCTTTCCCAAAAAAGTGTTTTAGGATGAGGTAATAATTTAAATTTACCAAAACCCGAACCACCTGAATTACCCTTGAATTGCAGACCATGAGGAATTGAATCCACGATGGCAACATTCTTAACCCAAGAGTTCTTAAAAAGATTATAATCGGGTTTATTATACTTAACTTGGTATGTCGGCAATATCTGATATCCCCCGGCATAAGCGGTCAATCCCAGCATGTCACCATGCTGATGGTCCGGTTTCACATCATCCAAACCGGCAGAAATACTCATATACACATCATCTTTTTCCCAACCTGATCGCATGATATAGTAGCCGGTACTTTCAAGTGTCAAACTTCCCAGAACAGGTTGTTTTTTCTCCTCAATACCTGAAGATAACATTCTTGCCAGAAGCCAATACCAGTCATGCCCGGGATGCTCCGAAGCAAAGTAATTCAATTCAGGATCTTCGAGCAACAAACTTCCTGCTTTAAATATACCGCCCAATTCATTATTTTCTTTCAGAAAATGGTCTGTATCATCTTGAAGAACAGGAAGACTTTTATCAGGTTGAGCAATCTTCTTGAGGACAGCGAACATCTCCATGAAACGCTGCTCAAATAGTTCTGGGATAGGAATATCGTTGATTTGAGCTAATTGGTAGACCCTGAAATAGTTTTCAATATCACCAACATGATAATGGACAGAGCGTTCAAACTGAAACCCATCCGGATTGATCTCACGCTTCATGTGTTCAGTCAATAATCTCAGTGATTGTTCTATCCACTCATCCGAGAAAGTGAAATCCTGCAAGAAAATTGCCATTTCAAAAAGACCTACAAGCCCTTTTGTATGATGATTCCCCGAATGATATTTTTTAGTTCGAGCCGCTAGATCTTTAGCATGATAAATGAATGTTTTTAATAAGACTTCCTGATCCTCACTTGAATATTCGGGACTTGCATAATAAGCATGATGATTGAATATCCAATTGTGAATGCGTCGACCGGCACGGTAATATTCAAACACACCATTACCGGCATCTTCGTACTCACCTTGCTCATATGCATCCATCAAATCAACAACTTGTCGTGTCCAGTAATCCATATATAGATGATTACCTGTCTTAAAATACATTAAAGTCATATCGAGTGATTTTTGCTGTCTGGCAAGATGTCGCAACTCATAAGCTGTGACATCATTTCCCAGTAAATTCTTAAACGGAAGGTCCCAAGACGTCTCAGGAGCATAGTGGGTGGTCTGGTAATTAGACATTATTTCATGTTTCTCGAAGGCATTGGGGTAAATCATTTCATAGTTCTTTACAAGATCGGAAAAGTTTTCCCAATTGAAATAGTATCGATCCTTTGAACGATCTTTAAGGGAATCAAGCAGAGCTCCCATGGCTTCATCCATTTCCCCCGATCTGTAAAGATCTCTGACGATGTGAAGTCCGGAATTTTCTTTTAGGGAAGATAAAATAAAGTCATTATTGGGTATCTCTCCTCTATCGGTTACGGCCATCAAAGCCGAAAGTCCGAAAAGGATACTGATGAGAATACCTTTAATTTTCATACAATCTCTTTATTTTAGATACAAGGTTTTTAAAACCTGAACAGTGTTTTGAACTTTGATGCTTATAAGATAAATACCTCCGGCAAGATGATCGGGCATCCAGCTAAGGCTGTGCTCTCCTGCCTGAAAATATCCGCTGCTTAATGTATCCACAAACTTTCCGTTCAGCGTAAATATATCAATTTTCACATTGGAATCGCTAATAAGTTTAAAACTTAGCGTCATGCTTGGATTGAAGGGATTCGGGTAAACTTTGGCATTAAATTCATTTGGGATCGCTAAGGGGGCATCCACATCTTCAATTGCAACAACAACGAGTTCTGTCGCATTCGGACCCACATCAGTAGCTGTCAGAGGACGGTTTTTAAATTTTCCGGTTCCACGAAACAATGCAGCTCCCGCATCTGTAGGCGACGTCCTTATCTGTCCCTGAATATCTGTCGGCCATTCCAATGTCGTCATATATCCACTTGCCAGTCCGCCATATACCGGTTTATAAAAACCTGCTGAATTCTCAATGTTTGGATCTGCAATTTGCAATTGAATTGAACTAAAGTTTTGACCGGGTTTTAGACTGTCGGTATCAAAATAAATATTCTTTTCCCAAACAAAACCTGTGGGCGTGCTTTTATACACAACAGCGGAATTTTCACTGCCATAGATAACATTTCCGGCAATACGGCAATTAGCGGGCACTTTGTTCCAACTGTCATCAGCTTTAGCATATCCTATTTCAAAGGGTGCTTTGGTATTGACAAAAGTATTATTCAATACCTTTGCATTCTGGATTTGCCAGTGACCGCTTTCAGAACCGGATATTTGGTCGCCATTGGTCATAGTAATGGCGGCATCCCATGTATCACCAGTCAAATCTTGAAAGTGATTGTTCACTATGATGTGATCTCTGCTGTAAAGACGAACACCGCCTGTGCCGGCTTTACTGTTACCAAAGAAATAGTTTCCGTCAACGACAGATTCATTTCCCTGTCTTAGACATACTGTCCCCTGACATTCAATAAATGTATTATATCGAACGGTATCTTTACATGATTTAATGGATACGATCTCCGGATCGCCATCGCAATCTTCAAAAAGGTTATGTTCTATGAGCGTAAATCCGTCTGTTAGGGACATACCGCTGACTCCCACGCGAACGGCTTCCATCTCATTTTCAATACGCGGACCAATATTTTTAAAGTAGTTATATGCGATCACATCATATTGTGAAACATTATCACCGCCGTCGATGGTGATATAATTTCCGGGACCCAGTTTATTTTCGAAAAGGTTATAATCGACAGTATTATGATGACTTTGTTTTGTGGCGTCATCCCATATCCCACCTATCAGGATCCACTTTCCTCTATCTTCTATTGTATTTGTAAGTCGGAAATAATTTCTTGTAATATGAATATTGTTACAAGCTTCCAATTTGATCACCGTATAGGTCTCCGAGGTGAATTCAAAACCTTCAATCGTAATATATTCGGCTAATTCCAAGTCAAAATAACTGTCGCCCGTCAATGTGGTTCCACCTCTATTCTGAGCACGAATAATAATAGGTTTACCTTCTATTCCTTTTGCGGTCACATTGATACCGCCAGTATCATAGCTACCATTCGTCAACTCAATAATATCTCCGGGACGCAGATCTGATTCCTCACATTTATCTTCAAATGCAGAAGCTGATGAAAAAGTATAAACCGTAGCAGGAATGGTATCAAATACTACAGAAGCTCCAATGCTCATATTATCTGTTATGGTGAATGATTTTTCCCTATCATTGCCGGAAAGATCGCCCGTCCATCCTTCAAAAAGATATCCTCCATCAATAGATATATTTGCCGTCACATTAGTGTGAGCATAGTAAGATCCTTGCATAGGAGTTAAGGTAATGCTTCCATGTACGGGCTGAATTACAGTAATGGTATAAAATGGTGGCGGATTAAGGGGATCGACCGCTACATCAGCTCCTATGCTCATATTTGATGTGATTTGAAAGGTTTTTACGCTATCTGTTCCGCTTAGATTGCCGGTCCATTGAATAAGCTTGTATCCATCCGGAACTTCGACTCTTGCCGTCACCCAGGAACTGTCTTCGTATTCTGCCAGATCGGGATCCAAAATAATTGAACCAAAGTCGGGATCTTCGACATCAATACTCCATGTGTAAATTACTTCATCAAATTCCACACCTGAAATTGGTGTGGATCCCATATAAAAATCGTCTAAAAATGCATCCAATGTACCTGTCGCGGAATCGTATCCTAAATTAACGCGTAACTGATGAAATTGTTTTTCCCCACCTGTTCTTGAAGGGGTATAAGATTCTCGAAAGGCAAGGACATCCGACGCAACACCATTGAAGATCACTTGATAAGTCGCATTCGAATAATCTATTTTAGCGGAAAGTCGATACCAGGTATCTAAGTAATAATCGGCAATAAATTGTTTTGAAGAACTATCATAAGCCTGAAAAACACCATCACCATTTGAGGGCGTATTGAATTCAAATACAAAGCCTCGTTTTTCACTGCCACCAAAAAGATCATAACCGGACAAGGCAAAATATTTATTTGTTAAACCGTCTACTCGAACACGCGTATCAAAATAGATCACACCGCTCGGACCGTCACCAGAAGATGAATAAGGCGTAAATTGCGTTTTAAGTGAGGAACTTGTTTCAAAATTTAGACTTTGTGTTCCAGTTACTACAGAATCGACCGATTGTCTGATCGTGGCTGAACCATTACTGATGGTCCAGTTATGCTGTCCACTAATACTTCCGACGTTATAATCCGGAGTCTCAAAAGATGTATTAACAATATCATCCGCAAAAAGTGAAACTGTTACCATGTTCAATAATAGCAGAATTCTACCTATGAGTTTCATAGTCGCTTATCCTTTTTAAATAAAAAAAAGATTCCACATCCGATCATGAACATGGAATCCAGAATATTACTATACCATGAATTTTTAGCGCTGTACTCGTCCAGATACATTGCCTTTTACAATTTCCATGACCTCTTTTTCAGTTACCAAATTCATATCACCGGGAATGGTTTGTTTCAATGCCGAGGCAGCTACCGCAAATTCCAAAGATTCCTGTGGTCCCTTGCCATTGACCATTGAATGGATTAGGCCCGAACCAAATGAATCGCCACCACCAACACGATCCACAAGGTGAATATGATAGTGTTTTGACTTATAAAATGTCGAGCCATCGTAAAGCATGGCGGACCAGCCGTTATCTGAAGCTGAAATACTTTCTCTGAGTGTAATTGCTACATATCGGGCTTTTGAGATATTCATCATCTGCTGTGCCACTGATTGGTAATGTGCATCGTCAATGTGACCACTTTTTACATTTGTGGTTTCTGCTTCAATGCCAAAGACATCAGAACAATCGGCTTCATTGGCAATAATCACATCAACATATTGAACCAATTCTTTCATGACCTTACCGGCTTCTTCGCGCGTCCATAACTTCTTGCGATAATTCAGATCACAAGACACGGTGACACCCAGTTTCTTTGCAGCTTTAATGGCGTTTAATGTTTCTGCGGCGGCATTGGGTGAAAGTGCCGGTGTAATACCGGTAAAATGGAACCATTTGACACCATTGAATATTTCTTCCCAATTAAAAGTACCCGGTACAACTTCAGCTATAGCTGAATTTGCTCTATCATAAACAACTTTGGAAGGTCTTAAAGAAGCCCCTTTTTCTAAAAAATACACGCCAAGACGATCTCCGCCACGTTTAATCATATCTGTATTTGCACCAAATCGACGGAGCTGATTTAAAGCGGCTTGTCCCAATGGATTATCAGGTAAAATTGTTACAAAAGCTGCCTTATCTCCATAATGAGCCAGCGATACGGCTACATTCGCCTCACCTCCACCGTATGATACCTCAAAATTACTTGCTTGGATTAAGCGTTCAAAATTCGACGGTTGAAGCCGAAGCATGATCTCGCCAAATGTTACGATAGATTTCTTCATCTTTTCTACCTTATTACTTTTCCCGTCCGATTCGAACCTGTTCAACAAAAGCTTTTGCAAGCTTCGTAATACCATCCCAGTCCTTTTCGGCAATCATTTTCTTATTTAAAAGTGCCGAACCGACCCCAATGCATACAGCACCGGCTTTCATAAATTCGGCCGTATTGTCGACATTTACTCCCCCTGTAGGTGTCAATTTGACCTGAGGTAAGGGACCCCGAACATCTTTGAAATATTTAGGTCCTAAAGCTGTCGCAGGAAATACTTTCACTAAATCAGCTCCGCTTTCCCAGGCTTCCAATATTTCCGTAGGTGTAAAGGCGCCGGAAATCATCGCTTTGTCGTTGTCACGAGCTACTTTGATAATTTCAGGACGCATAACCGGACTGACAACAAATTCCGCACCTGCCTCGATCACGTCTTTTGCCATTTGAGCGTTAATAACAGTACCGGCACCAATCAACATATTCCTATTTAGCTTTTTTGATAGATCTTTAATAATTTCCAATGCATTGGGCGTCGTCATCGTTATCTCAATACATTTAACACCACCCGCAACAAGGGCTTTGCTCAAAGGATCCATAATACTTGGTTCATTAAGACGTATGACAGCTACTACGCCGGTTTCTTCAATTGTATTCAGTACGTCTAATTTTGTCATTTTTCATTCCTAAAATTCAAATTCTTTTTCCCCCGAAAAAAGAGATAGGGCAAATATTCTAAGTTACTTGCCCTATCTTAAACACTTTATTTCAAGAAATCTTCACGCTGAGGTGAAAATGTATCAATTAAAATACCGTCTTCTTTGCAAACAGCGCCGTGTAGTGCTTCAGTAGGCACAACAAAAGCATCACCTTCAACCAAAAGTTCGGTCTTACCGGCAATTGTTACCTCGAACTTACCTTTTTCTACATAGGTAACCTGTTGGTGGGGATGTTTATGTTCAGGACCTATGCCGCCTGCTTTAAAGAAAACGCGGACAAGCATAAGGTCCGTATCATATCCCATGATCTGACGGGATAATTTGTCATCTATTTTCTCGACAGGGACATCAGCATTCTTAATAAATGTTTTCATTTTACTTTCCTTTTTTTAATACATGGAGCAGATTGAACCCACTCCATTCTTTTTAAGCTATCGTATGCGTTGGATCTTCGGTGCAAAGAAGTAGATCGCTGCAACCCCTAAGGGGACAAAGACTGCGATCATAATGAAGATCGGTGTGTAAGAGAATTCTGAGACCCATGGAACTAGGAAATTCATGATGATCACAGAGAAAATACCTACCGAGCCGCCAAATCCTGCGAGTGTTCCAACGTTCTTTCCACTGAATAGATCTGATGGAATGGTTTGAACATTACTAATGGCAAACTGAAAGCCGAAGAGAACGAAAGCCACGATACCGACAAAGGCATAAGGTGAGCTACCAAATAGGATGGTCGCTACCAAGCCGAGGAACATAATTGCAGCTCCGATACTAATGGTCGTCTTGCGAGCAGTATTGATACTCTTTCCTTTTGACATCAAGCTACCTGCAAACGCACCACCAAGGATAGAACCTGTGGCAGCACCCACATAAGGTACCCATGCAAACATACCGATCTCTTTAACATTAAAACCGAATGTTTCTGCTAAATAGATAGGCATCCAACCAACAAAGAGCCACCAAATGGGTTCAAGGAAGAAACGTCCGACCAATACTGACCATGATTCTTTATGCTTAAGAATCTGACCGAGAGATAGAACTTCTTCTTTTTCAGTTTTAGAACCGACTGCTTTTAGGTCGTCCATTTTACTTTTTAGGATATATTCGCGTTCAAGATCAGTAATCCAAGGATGTTTATCCGGACCGCCGCGATGAATGATCAACCAAGGAATGATCCATACCAGTCCAAAAGAACCGATAATCATAAAAGCAACCTTCCAACCTAAGGCGACATAGATCAAAGCGATCAGGGGTGGTGCGATCACTGAGCCCAGTGATGCACCGGCATTGAAAATACCCTGCGCCACTGCGCGTTCTTTGCTCGGGAACCATTCGGCATTACTTTTTGCTGCTCCTGGCCAGTTACCGGCTTCTCCAATACCCAATGTGGCACGGAAAATACTAAAAGAGGCAACAGAACGTGCAACTGAGTGCAAGAATGAAGAAGCACCCCAGATCACGATTGTAATAACGTAACCGATGCGAGTGCCAACCTTATCGAACATACGGCCACCAAGAGTTTGGCCAAGCGCGTATGCTACCATAAACACGTTTAATATGATGGCATAATCTGTTTTGGTCATTCCCAAATCTTCGGAAATCCCAGGCCACATCATTGCCAGAGCGGAACGGTCAATATAGTTGATAACCGTCGCCAAAGCGATCATTCCGATTATCCACCATCTGAGTCCTTTAACTTTCATAATCCAACTCCTGTATTATTATTTTAATCTTTTAAACGAGTAGTTTCCTGTCCAGCTAAAGGTCTCACCTCTGAACTTAACGGAATGTTTTGCTTCAGGATCGGCTTTTTCACCATTATATACGGTGACCAACCATTCCATGTGATCCACACCCAAGATATGAACAACAGAACCAACATTATTATGTCCAACGACCTTAACGGCACGAATATTTGAATCGGCTTTACGACTGACCTCTCCCGCTTCACTCCAGTAACCATGAGGCTCTATCACAGAAGCAAAAACATGGTCTTTACCTGTCTGACGGGAAATAAACATCGGTTCAACGATCAGGTTAAAGTTCGGATCGTTAGCACCTATTTGACCAAAATAGAAAGTCATATCATCTGTACCTGAGAATGTCCAAGTATAATAACGATGACTATCAAGCCATGTCACCCATCCGGATGTTTCCGGTTTGGCTTCTGCTGCGTTCCAGATGTGCTGATAACCGTATTTGTCACCCAATGGTTTTAATACACTTTTAGCCTGATATTCAAAAGAGCTGGCCATAAACTGTCCACGATAATGGATGGGATAATCATACTGATGTTCAACTTCAGATTCAAGACGATAAATATCAATAACAAATGGATGTTCAAGCTTATCATCCTTGACCAAGAACATCGTCCGGTGCATATTCACACCTTCATAATGGTCATTTGATTTAGCACTCATTACCTGACAATTGGGATCGTCAGCAGTAAAAAAGAATCTATTTGCATGAACTTTATCAGCAGCTTTTCTATTACTCAAATTTTGAGTTTTTCCGTCGACAACCACGGTATTATGCGCAATTGTTTGTTTTGCCCACGTTGTATTCTCGGGTAAATAACGACCACCGAATTTGGGTTCAATATTGATCCAGCGGCTATAACCGTAATCCGGAACAACTTCGCGCTCTTGATCCCAGAACATGAAATGCAATTTGTCAAAGTGACCATGGCCTAAACCATGAACACCATATTTCATTGCAAGGATAGTTTGATCATTACCTTCACCCGTACGAAGTAAACCAAATCCACCTTGTTTACCATCAGCACCATCGGTGTATTCAATGGATTTCCAAGTGGGTCGTTTGACATCTTTACGGGCATAATCTTTGGCTAATTTGGCACCTGCACCATTTAAATAGACTTTCTTTTGAATATCAGCAATACCCAAAAGGTTATCATCGGCACCGTAGCGATCATAAAGCAAAGATGTACCGTAAAGCATTCCGGGAGCATTAATATCCATGGTACGAGATCCATCATTGATCGGAATAAAGGCACCATTCGTATACGTCATATTTAATGCAGAATAGAAAGCTTTGTTAATTAGGTTATCTTTTAATTCATAGATCTTTAATTCCGGTTGGTTCTTTTCGATCGCTTCGGCAAAGAAAAGCAAAGGACGCATGGCATAACGCACATAGTATGCACCTTCCATGTAATAGCCATCGGGTGAGAACAGATTCTCAATCTGAGCTATAAATCCGCCTTTACCGTCTTTTTCGGTACCATACAATGCCATGTCGATCAAATCCTGATTTCCTACGACATAGCCGTACATACCTACGGATGCAGCTGTCCACATACCATGATTATGGATGCGATTGAATTCATGTGGATGTTCAACTGTAAACCAGTTTGCCATTATATTAAAAATATTTTCTTCATAATTTTGACGATCTTCCGGTGTCAACCAATCATAGATACCATCATAAGCTTGAGATGTATTTAGAAGCCAAACGGTTTCATTTAGCATCTGATGAAAAAGTCTGCCGGGCTTTTGATTATGTGCCAAAGGATGAGGTCCCAGTTTAGGATACATCTCGGCATAATCGTCGAGCATATTCTTTATAAACTGGGCATATTGCTCTTTGCCTGTTAGGCGAAACATAATTCCGGCATTTTTCATATCACGGTAATTTTGTTTATGTTTTTCATGGGCGTAACCACCGGATTCGCCGGGACGTGGCACATCGGTGGGGTTGTCCAAAGCAAAATCAATTGCTTTTTTCAAAGCATTATACGAATTAGTGATCAATTCGTTTTTCCCGATCATACTATTGATATCACGAACTTCACTATCGCTTAAAGTTAATTTATAATCTCTACCTGAATCGACCTTCGCTTCCTGACATGACATCATTGTAAATGCCAAAACGATTGATAATACTATTGTTAGAATTTTCTTCATATTTTCCCTTTTGTCAGAGATTAAGGCATGTAAAGACCACCATTGACCTGGATGCTTTGTCCGTTAACATAGGCTGCAAGATCTGAAGCTAGGAAAAGAATAACATTAGCAACATCGGCTGCTTTACCCAATCTACCTAAAGGAACAATGCCCTTAACTTTTTCATGGACAGCTTGGGGAGTAAATGTATTATGGAAATCCGTACCCGCAATAAATCCGGGAGAAACAGCATTAACTGTTACGCCTTCTGACGATACTTCTTTAATAACACCTTTTGTGAATGTCCAAATAGCACCTTTTGCAGCAGCATAAGCAGCAGCGCCACCGCCGCCACCATCATGAGCAGCCTGTGAAGATAAATTAATGATTCTACCTGCTTTGCTTTTTCTAACTAGAGGAATAACTGCAGACGTTGCCATGAAAGCACTCTTGACATTAACATTCATAATTGTATCAAAATGATCTTCATCAAAGTCTGCTACAGGAACACGTTTGATCATACCACCGGCATTGTTGACAAGGATATCAACACCACCGCCAAATTTAACAGCTTCATCAACCAGTTTTTGAACTGCCTCTTTGTTCGTGCAATCTGCAATAACGCCTATACATTCACCACCTGCTTTGCGAATCTCTTCAGCTTTTGCTTCAAGTCTTTCAGGTTCTTTGTGATTATTAATCACAACTTTAGCACCAGCCAAAGCCAGTGTTTTTGCAGTTTCAAAACCAATACCTTGGATGGAACCGGTTACAATGGCAACTTTGCCCTTTAATGAGATAAGCATATTGCTCCTCCTTACATGTTTAAAATTATTATATCAATTTTTTATCAGCCACTAAATATATAATATGTCATACAAATATACAACTTTTTTTCTACACAAAAGAACTGCATAAAAGTGTGTCATTTTGCAGAATTCTTATACTAATAATACTGGTTCAGTAATTACTTATTTGCCTTCAAGTATCATAATATTATGCTTTTCAGCGATACCAAGATGACGTTCCATCATTTCTCTGGCAAGATTGGAATTTTGATCGGATATTGCATTGAATATCTTCTCATGATATATTTGGGCATCTTCGAATGCTGATGTGATCTTTTCATAAATAATATTTTTTACTTTTGGCATAAACATGGCAATAGGTTCCATAATAATTGGAATGATAGGATTTTCGCAAGATTTTGCGATCGCAAGATGAAAGTCTCTATCTAATTCACCATGACGTTGGGAGTCAGAAAGATCACAGCTATCCAGTTTTTTAAGGATCTGCTCGATCTTTTTAAGATCCTCATTTTTTCTTTCTTTAGCAGCCCTAGCAGCAATTCCGGGTTCAAGCATTTTTCGTACTTCTACCATGTGAACCATCAGATCTTTATCAAAATTCAATTCAAGATACAAACTCATAGGTTTGGTCACGTTCTGAGAATCGAAATCATTCACATAGGTACCACTTCCTTTACGAATATTGACCAATCCCCTGGCACTCAGCATTTGAAGTGCCTCACGAAGAGCCGTACGGCTAACAGCAAATTGTTCGCATAAAGTTTTTTCAGTGGG
>CAYTLV010000025.1:12411-14696 GCA_964438445.1 uncultured bacterium
TCCCCCGGCAGATCTCGGACTTGAAAAAGCCGTCACGGTTACCGGGAATTCTTTCAGATACTGATTGGCAGCACTGAATACTCTTTCCTCTTCACAATCTTTCAAACAATTTAAGGATAATGTAGAACTCGTACAAGCACTCATTAAAAGAGCAATAAACAAAAATACGACCTTCTCTTCATTATTTCTCTTTAAAAAAATCGTTCTTCAACATAAGCATTGACCGACTTTCCATATCCAATGGGATGCTCATTGCTTTTTGATAGTATCCTTTATTCGGCATTAATTTGTATAAAGTAAAATATGTTTGCGCCAATAGCATTCTGCCACCATTAAAAGAATTGAGTTGCTGATGCGGCCATGTTTCGGGTTCAAGAGCGTAGGAATAAACATATTTTGCAGCCCTTAAAATACCCTTCTTGAGCTTCTTGGCATCTTTATTGGAGAGAACATCATCTCTTACAGCAAGAAGGTAAAACTCCATCATCGCACTTAAGTTAAAATTGGAATATGAGAATGCTCGGGTGCGTGTCAACTCTTTGGGCTGTTCTCCGTTCATTAACACATGTCCGTTTATCCGGAGCTTTACAAACTCATCACTTAAAATTTTCTGAACTTCCATATCACCCACTAGGACGGAAAAACCCATGGTTTGTGTGTCGTACCAAGTTCCATGATTATTCTTTGAATTATGTTCTTTTTGGCCGAACTCACTCGTCCTTAACCAAAGCAGAAATTCTTCACACCATTCAAGCAATGCATGATACATTTCTTTATTCATCTCCCCTTTTTGGCACAAGGCAAGTGCATCATCCATGACATACATAAAAACACGACTTTCAATGATTCCAAAATTACGTCCCGTACTTCTACCGGGTACAAATTGGGCGTAATTCATATTCGGATTCATTCTTGTCGCTTCGTCAATGAACCAAATTCTGATCAACTCAATGACTTTTTGCGAATACTTTTTATCTCCCGTGTATAGATAAGCAAGTGTCAACAGATCAGCAACATTACGAAAGTTGCTTGATTGTGGTTTATCATAATCAAAACGTCTTGGATTAACTACACCATCTTTTCGGATATAGGGTAAGCCATCTTCTTTCGTGCTATCCGGCCACCAATAGGGACTCATACTGCAATAATCATGAATATTCCCAACAGGTGAATTTTCTTTAGAGAACACCACGGAATAAGGTCCCGCTGTCAGTTTTTTATCTGCCATCGATAATAATTGTGCTATTGTTTCTTGTAATTCTATATTTCCATTTTCAGCTTTTTCTTTGTTCATTTCAATGGTTTGCAAATCAATGAACAGACTTACCGACGCCTCTTCCTGACTGGCAGGAAGAGGTTCGGCAACAAGAAACAAACATGAAAGGAAAAAAAATGATTTAATTAATGTTTTCATTATTTTAGGACCATCACTTTCTTGGTTAGGCTCTTTGCTCCATTATTTAAACGGAATAACCAAATACCCGAACTCAGGTCATTCAGATCCATATTCAGAGTTGAATTGGCTCGACTCAATTGTATTGATTTATATAGTGATCCATTCAAGTCATAAATAAACAGCGATCCATTTTCGCTATTGATAAATTCGTAGTCAATATTGATATGTGCGTTTGTCGGATTCGGGTAAACATCAAGTGACATTGTCGAAAGAATATCTAATCCGTCTTCCGCTAATGCCGTATAGTCAAGCACCCATCTGGGATCCCCAATCGCGCCACCATTCTCTGCAGCTGTCAGCAAAGCATTCTGCCAAGGTAGTGTAAAATCACCGTTAGCAGCATTAGTATAAGCAGGATTTATATACATCATTCCGTCATTGATATTTCCGCCTCTGTTCTGTGAGATACTTCCACTGGCATAGAGATTCGAGTAATCAATATATCCCCAGCCATAGAGCGTTACAGCAGCCGTATCAAGAGAAGAATTGGATATAATGGTATTATGAACTTCAGCTGCATCCACATCTTTAAGATCGAGTGTGATTTTATCATTATCTGCACAATCATCCATGGTACAGGATTCGATAATGACCTGTGGTCCCAAGGTAAATGGTACTGCATCCCCGGCATCAATGGTCAGAACCCCTGAGTCATTATTCCAAAAAGTGGAATTTTCAAGAATCAATCTTTCAACCCTGAAGTCGGCAGAATTCGCAACAACATCATCCAGATCCAATACAGTTGAAGAAAAGTTTCTGAATTCACAATCTTTAAAATATATACTATCTGCTCTCACGTATTGATTTATTTCAAGACATGAGACATCGG
>CAYTLV010000026.1:0-14542 GCA_964438445.1 uncultured bacterium
CCACAAGATGTTGATATGGTAAAACAAAAGAAAGACTTTTTTCAAATATCAAGCACATGGGAAGAAAGCAAATACAAAAAAGCCCAAGCAAACTACCTCAAGAAAAAAGGCAAACGCTTTATTTTTGACGAAGAAACCATGGTTCGAATGGCTGATGTTATTGGGAGTTTCCCCGTAGTGTTTCAATCACCAGAAGATTTTCGCGTTACTGCCGGACCAAGTATGGAGCGACGTGGATATTTTGACCGATTCATTTCCCAAACTTCCAGATCATACCTTCAAGATTTGATAAATTATAGAAAACTACTAAAAAACCGAAACGCCACCCTAAAACAACTCAGCGAAAAAAAGGAGTACACTTATACCACACAGCTGGAGGTATATGATGAACAATTATCGCCTATTATGTTCCGGATTGTCAGTACCCGCCGCTCCCATTCTGAGGTTTTTAATAAACACCTCAAAGAACTATATGAAACCACGTTTCACAACGGTAGCACTGGAAATATCGCCTACAAACCTTCATTAACAGCCGAAACGGAAGCAGATTTTCAAATCGTTCATCGAGAGAAAACACAAAATAACATAGACAAAGAGATCATTTTACGCAGAACTCTTTGGGGGCCCAATTACGACAAATATCTTTTTCTAAGAAATGATACTCCACTAATTCACTATGCCTCACAAGGTGAACATAAAATTTGGATGACCATGCTAAAGCTGGCCGAGGGCAAAATTATTACAGAGCTTAAAAAGACAGAACCCATATATTTACTTGATGACCTTTTTGCGGAACTGGATTTAAATAACAGTAAACAAATTATAGAAAAAATTATACATGCAAAGCAGGTTATCATAAGCACAACAGATATGAGCGACCTAAGTCGACATGGCATGGACATCAATAAAAACAATATTAATATTATTGAGATTTCATGAAAAGAATTTCCATAAAAACATTTATAAAGACAGGGTGATGGCGTATATTTCTCACTGGATATTTTTATGAACAGATCACACAAACAAAGATTATTAATTGCATTTACTCTCGGCCCCATCTTTTTGGCTGCCGCATGGATCGGTGATGTTTGGTTTTTAGCAATTGTTGCCCTGATTGCCGTGTTTTCTCAGTATGAACTTCTTAAAATGGTTCATTATCCGCCGCGTGTTTTAATGGTATTGACATTAGTGGTAACGCCCCTGTGTTTATTAGCATTGTTTTTCACCCGTTTTGATATTGTGTTTTTAATTTTATTGTTTGCCGCTATTTTCACGAACCTAAGCTTGCTTTTTTATAGAAACTCTGAATTTATAAAAATGTCATTTGTGGGACTTGGGTCTGTTGTTTATCCCGGACTAAGCTTGGGGTCTATGATTCTTTTGAGAAATATTCAAATTGAGGGATATCCTGAGATTGACATGGGGCGCAATATTGTGATCATGATGATCACTGCGGTTTATGCCACGGATATTTTCGCCTTTTATATTGGCAAGCTAATCGGAAAACACCCCCTCTTTCTTTCGGTAAGCCCCAAAAAAACCATCGAAGGTGCTGTGGGCGGCTTTGTTTTTTCTTGTCTTGCCATGATAATTCTTTGGCTGGTTGATTTTATTCCGGTATTTCATGTGTTTGATTATTTAATGGTTGCTCTTTGTGCTGGAATATTTGGACAGCTGGGAGATCTTGTTGAGTCCAAGATTAAAAGGGAGATCGGTGTTAAGGATTCGTCCAATATATTATTAACACACGGTGGCTTTCTTGATCGCTTTGATTCACTTGCTGTTGTTGCCCCCTTGTTTTGGATATTTGTGTACGTAAAATTTTTCGTTTAAAGTGGTTTTTTTAATAAAAAATGATAGATTACAGACTTGATTTGAAAACACAGCAAAAAAATATATTGCGCACACTTATCGTGTGTGAAGTAAAAATGAGGACGCTATGAAACCGGAAGCAATTAAATCTATTCTTGCAACTGATTGTGGAAGCACGACGACCAAAGCTATTCTTATCGAAAAACAAGGTGATGAATATCGGCTGGTCGTTCGTGGTGAAGCTCCAACAACCGTTGAAGCTCCTTTTGAAGATGTTACAAAAGGTGTATTGAATGCGGCGAAAGAAGTTGAAGAACTTCGTGGCCGTCAACTCCTGGATGGTGATAAGATAATTACACCCCAAAAGGGTGATATGGGTGTTGATATTTACATTTCAACCAGCTCCGCCGGTGGTGGCCTTCAAATGGTCGTATCCGGTATTGTGAAGGCAATGAGTGCAGAATCTGCAGAACGTGCCGCCTTGGGAGCGGGTGCGATTGTTATGGATGTTCTTGCATCAAACGATGGCCGTCTGCCCCACGAAAAGATTCAACGTATCCGTCACCTTCGTCCCGATATGATCCTGATTTCGGGTGGTACTGATTCCGGGAACATCAAGGGTGTGGTAGAAATGTCAGAACTTCTAAAAGCCGCGAGCCCAAAACCACGTCTTGGTATCAACTTTAAACTCCCCGTTATTTATGCCGGCAACCAGAAGGCAAACGAAGAGATTAAAAAAAATCTTTCCAAAGAAACAGATCTAAGTATTGTTGCAAATTTACGCCCTGTTCTTGAAAGAGAAAATTTGGGTCCGGCACGCGACAAGATCCACGATCTTTTCATGGAACACGTGATGGCCCAAGCCCCTGGGTATAAAAAATTAATGGACATGAGCGACGCACCCATTATGCCGACACCCGGTGCTGTGGGCGAGATCATGCAGGTCATAGCAAAAAAAGAAGACATTACAGTTCTTGGTGTTGACATTGGCGGTGCCACCACTGATGTATTCTCGGTCTTCAAGGATCTTGAAAAAGGCGACCCAGTATTTAATAGAACCGTGAGCGCCAATCTTGGTATGTCATATTCAATTTCCAATGTTCTTGCATCTGCAACGCTACCGAATATTTTACGATGGGTGCCTTTTGAAATTGATGAAATTGATCTTCGGAACAGGATCGGAAACAAAATGATTCGCCCGACCACTATTCCACAATCTCTCGAAGAATTAAAAATCGAGCAGGCTATTGCTCGTGAAGCTTTGCGCTTGTCGTTTATTCAACATAAAGCATTCGCAGTCGGACTGAAGGGTGTTCAAAAAGAACGTACTATTTCAGACGCCTTTGACCAATCTTCATCTGGGGAAACTCTTGTTAATATGATGGACTTGGATATTCTTGTTGGTTCAGGTGGTGTGCTTTCACATGCGCCCCGCCGCCATCAATCAGCTCGCATGATGATAGATTCTTTCCAACCGGAAGGTATCACACAGATTGCCGTGGATTCGATTTTTATGATGCCCCAGCTGGGCGTGTTGGCAAGTGTACACGAAAAAGCCGCAACAGAAGTATTCAACAAAGACTGTCTTCTTCGCCTTGGTACTTGTGTTGCTCCCGTTGGACAAATTAAGCCAGGTAAAGAATACATGCGTATTCGTTTTACACTTCCCGATGGCAAGATGATAGATAAATCTTATGTTCTCGGTGAAATGGAATTGTTTGAAGCACCCTATGAAGCCATGGAAGCGGAGATCATTCCCGCAAGAGGTGTTGATGTCGGTTCCGGCCCCGGGCAAGTTGTGAAAACAAAGATTTACGGAGGTCTTGTTGGTGTTATTATTGATGCTCGCGGACGCCGTCCTTTTGTTCTTCCACAGGATCCTGTTGAACGAGTATCAAAGCTTCAAGAATGGAGTAAAATAGTCAAAGAATTTGAGGATAAATAATTGAGGCTATTGCTTCAGTATTTATAATAAAGGAGAAAACATGGCACATGCATATACACCGGGATTAAAAGTTATTCCCAAAACCGTGGTTCACAAAACACGACGACTTCCACTTAAAGGTAAAGTTGTTGTTGAGGTGGGCGCAAAGGTTAAAGCGGAAGATGTTGTTGCAACAACAAATCTTCCTGGAAACGTTGTTCCGGTAAACCTTGCCAACATGTTAAACATAGAAGCATCGGAAATCCACGAGCTATTGATTAAAAAACCTGGTGATAAAGTTGAGAAAAATGATATCATCGCAGAAACCCCCGGCATATTTGGTTTATTTAAAACCAAAGCCATTGCTCCGGCAACCGGTACATTGGAAGCAGTTTCAAGCGTGACAGGACAGGCTATTATTCGCGAAGCACCCGCCCCTGTTTCCGTTCAAGCCTATATCAATGGAAAAGTAACAGGTATTATTGAAGATGAAGGTGTTGAAATAAGCACAGCAGCATCTTTTATACAGGGTATTTTTGGAATCGGTGGAGAGCGTCGTGGCGAGATCATGATCCTTACAAAAGATACTGGCATGCCGATCACAGAAGACATGATCACTGAAGATTGCAAAGGTAAGATCCTCGTTGGCGGTTCCTTTTTAAGTTATAAAGCATTTATGAAAGCTCAGGAACTTGGCGCAATTGGTATTGTTGTCGGCGGATTTAACTACAGCGACATTAAGAAGATTGTCGGCTATGATATCGGCGTTGCCATTACTGGTCAAGAAGAGATTGAAACAACCTTGATTGTGACTGAGGGCTTCGGCGAAGTTCATATGGCTGACCAAACCTTTAAGTTATTAAATTCTCACGAAGGCAATATGGCCTCAATAAATGGTGCAACTCAAATTCGGGCAGGTGTTATTCGCCCAGAAATTATTATTCCCCTTGAAGGCGATATCAATCTTAAAGAAGAAACGGCAGAACTCTTTGGTATGGAACCCGGAACAGAAGTTCGAGTTATTCGCGCACCATATTTTGGTATGCTTGGAGAAGTTACGGATTTACCCCACGAGCTTCAACGCTTAGAATCCGGTTCTCTTGCTCGTGTAGCAAAAGTCAAACTTTACGAAACAAAAAAAGAAGTTCTTCTGCCACGTGCAAACCTAGAAATGATCGAGAAAAAATAGGAGTCTGCCATGAGGCGTGCAGGAATCTTTATTCTCATATTTTTGCTACTCGCTGTCATAAGCGGGTGCAGTTCCATCGATGATAAAATTGAAAAGGGACAATATAATATGGCAAGCACACAGATCAGCAAAGCAATAGCAAAGGAGAACACCACTGACCTTGAGCGTATTGCCCTTGAAGAGAAAAAAGATATTATGCATCGCATAGAACGGGATTTCAATAAATCTCTTAATGACATTTTTCCCGAAATTAAAAAATATTATCCGGAAGTGACAAGCGAACAACTTCGAACTTGGGAAGAGAGCAAGGCGCTTGAAAAAATGAAGATCAATGGAAAAGATCGTTATTTTGCCAGGGCTGCACAGAATCTTTTTAGAATAGACAAAGAAACCAAAGTACAGAAAATAAAAGTAGATGGTAAAAAAAAGGATGATCTTGTAGAATTCTTAGAACAAAATCTTCCAACCGTCATAGAAGAAGTGAAAAAAAGTAATAAAACAACCGGAAAACCGCTTAATATGAAATTTACTTACACTCTTACTGTTGATGCAGACGCTGTTCCGGCCGATGAAATGGTCAAATGCTGGCTTCCCTTCCCCCGTGAAGGAAATGTTCGCCAGCAGAATGTAAAACTTCTTTCAACCAGCATGGACGATTACATCCTTGCCCCCAATAGTCAGCTGCAGCGCACCGTATATATGCAAAAACCGGCCGTAGCGGGAGAACCCACGATCTTTGAAATGACCTTCTCAACCACCACGCGCCCCCAATGGTTCGATCTTGAAAACGCAGAGATCAAACCATACGATAAGAGTAGTGAACTTTATAAGAAATACACAAACGAACGTTCCCCCCACCTTTTGTTTACACCTGCGATCAAAGCCATGTCTGAAAAGATCCTTGGCGATGAAAAAGACAGCTATCAGATAGTTAAGAAAATATTTAATCATATTACAGACAACTACCCATGGGCAAGTGCTCGCGAATATTCTACGATCGAAAATATCCCGGAATATGTGATCGCCCACAAACATGGTGATTGTGGTCAAGTCACACTGCTTTTCATGGTTCTTGCCCGCTATAACGGAATCCCCGCTCGCTGGCAAAGTGGCTGGATGCTTCATCCCGGCAATAAGAATTTGCACGATTGGTGTGAAATTTACTTTGAAAATTTAGGCTGGGTGCCTGTTGACCAATCCTTTGGTCGGCAGCAAGTTGAAAATCCGGAAGTCCAAGGCTTCTTCTTGGGTGGAATGGATAACTATAGACTAATAGTGAATGATGATTATGGAATGCCCCTTTTTCCCGAAAAACAATTTTTACGCAGTGAAACAAACGATTTTCAACGCGGTGAAGTTGAGTGGAAGGGCGGAAATCTATATTTTGATAAATGGGATTATCACTTAGAATTAGAATATTTGAATAAATAGAAAGGAAATATGAATGAAAAGGACCCTATTAATTATGGCGTTAGCAACAATGATGTTCGTCGGATGTTCGGATAAAACCGACCTTACCCCAGCCCAGGTTGAGTTTTTTGAAGCAATGAGCGAAAAAATCTCTTACATGAAACCCGATTCTTCTGTTGTGTTGGCTACCACCACCTCGTTTGAGATCAAAAACTATGACATAATGGAAAGTGTTTATCAAGGCATGCGCGGCGATATTTCTATTATCGAAAGTGTTGATCCTGCTCGCATTGAATCATTTGTCATGCAAGTTGTCACCCTGAAAGCCCAGCAAGATATTTTACTTGAAGAAGCTAAAAAAGAGGGTGTAATAGTTACAAAAGACTCAATTGATGCTTTTATGGAAAAAAATCTTTTTGCCCCCAATGGCGGCAAAGATGCTTTTCTTGAACAACTTAAATTACAACAAGTTGACCTTGACTTTGTTCGTGAAGATACGCGCAAGAATATGCTTATCATGAAATACATTGATGAGGTTGCCCTTTTGGGTGTTGATGTTAGTGTAACAGATGATGAGGTTGTTGATTATTATAACAACAACAAAGAGCAGTATTCACAAGAAACCGCAACCGTTCGTCACATTCTTTTCTTAACACAAGGAAAGGCAGCCGAAGAAGTTGACAGTATTAAAACATTAGCAGCAGAAGTTGTTAAAAAAGCACAAGCAGGTAAAGATTTTGTTTCTCTTGTTGCCGCTTACAGTGAAGATCCCGGTTCTAACACAAATGGTGGGCTTTATGCCGATTTCCCACGGGGCCGCATGGTTCAATCTTTTGAAGATGTCAGCTTCACACTCCCCATTGGTACGATATCTGATCTTGTAGAAACACCTTACGGATACCATATAATTAAAATTGAAGACCGCAAGGCAGGCAAAACCCTTGAAGATGTTCGCCCTGAAGTTGTCGTGACTTTAAAAGAACAGAAAAAAGAAGCTTCTTTCCCGCCAGTACTTGATAGTCTGGTTGCAAAGTATGAATTCACTTTTACTCTCTAGAAATTAAGATAATTGATATAAGAAACACCCCGAATTTCCGGGGTGTTTCTTTATTTTGATTTATTAGTTAAATTGCAGGAAAGTTGAAACAAATGATAGGAGAAAAGCTATAAAATTAATATAATTGCTGGAAAACGGTTGAGAAATCATGGAGAAAGAAAAAATTATGGCCTTTTTTAAACGAAACAAAAGAACTATTGTACTTTCAGTATTGGCATTGGTGTTGTTATTTAGCATCTCGCATATATCCCGACTTCGTGCTGATGCGCGTGACATTTATGAAAAGCTACAAGTTCTAACAGATATTATTGGGATCGTAAACGAAAATTACGTCGAAGATGTTAATTGGGATAGCACAATGGAAGGTGCATACCGCGGTCTGCTTGAACAGCTTGACCCGCATTCGACTTATATTCCCGCAAAGCGCTTTAAGTCGGTTCAAGAAACATTTGAAGGCGAATTCCAGGGCATTGGTATCGAATATGATATTATTGATGGATATATTACAGTTATCTCCCCCATTATAGGAACTCCCGCCGATAAGGTTGGACTACAATCGGGAGACAAATTTTTAAAGATCGACAATGAATCCGCCTATAAAATCACTCGGGATGAAACAAAGAAAAAATTACGCGGCAAAAAGGGCACTAAAGTAATTGTTAATGTTTTGCGCCCCGGTATTGAAGAACCATTTGATGTTACGATCACCCGAGATGATATTCCGCTTTATTCGGTTTCCGGGTATTTTATGCTGGATGATGAAACAGCATATGTTCTCCTGAATCGTTTTGCAGAAAAAACATACAAAGAATTTTCAGACGCGATGGAATCCTTAAAAAAAGAAGGGATGAAATCGCTTATTCTTGATCTTCGCTACAATAGTGGTGGCTACATGAATCAAGCTATTGACATCCTAGATGAATTTGTGGAAGCCGGCGATACACTCGTTTACACTCAAGGTAGGATACGAAATGCAAATCGCTACCATATTGCTACCAAAAAGGGTAAATATGAAGATATGCCTATCACAGTTTTGATTAATCGTGGATCTGCTTCCGCGTCGGAAATTGTTTCGGGTGCGTTACAGGATCTTGATCGTGGTTTGATCGTTGGAGAAACTTCTTTTGGAAAAGGGCTGGTACAAAACCAATGGAGTATGCGAGACGGTTCCGCTATTCGCGTAACAACCGCTCATTATTTTACCCCTTCTGGTCGATTGATACAACGCTCTTATAAAGACGGCGTTGACCAGTATTATGAAGACCTGTACACACTTCCCGATAGTGTGTTCAATGATTCGCTTGATAAAAATCTGAATGTTCGCCCAAAACATACAACCAAGAATGGACGGATCGTTTATGGTGGCGGCGGTATAACACCTGACATCATCGTGAAACGAAATTATGATCTTAGCAAAAGCACAATGAGTATTTTCAGCCAGGATGTTCGCGTGTTCTTTAAATTTGCACAAAAATATGGACGCATGCACCCCGAATACAAAAGTGATGTAAATACTTTTCTCTATGATGTTAAATTTGATAAAACATTTATTCCTGAGCTTTATGAATTTGCCGCTAAAAATATTAAAGATCTAAAAAAAGAAGAACTTGCCAAAGACAGAGATTATCTGGAAATGCAGATCAAATCGGAACTGGCAAAGATATGGTGGGATAATAACGCTTATTATGAAGCGCGCCTTTTGAGTGACAATCAATTCAAAAAGGCCCTTCAGTCCATGAAAGAGGCGCAAAAGTTTATGGCAATTCATTAATAATTCATTGACTTTATAGGCGTATTTGCTTAAAATGATATGTTGTACATGTAAATTAAAACGATAATTTGGAGGTCGATTTTATGGTAAAGCTCTTTTTAGATGGTGGCGCATTCATGTGGCCAATCTTGGGTGTTTTTATTGTTGGTCTTGTCATTGTATTTGAACGTCTTTATGCGTTAATTACAATTTCAACCAAAACAAAAGCTTTCACCAAAATAATTAAAGGTACTTTGGAAGAAGATGGAGTTAAAGCGGCTCTCGCGGTTTGCGAAGAATCCACCAGCCCTATTGCTGTAATGTATGCAGAAGCTCTGCGTCACACAGACAAAGGCTTGGAAAGAGTTGAAAAAACTTTGGACACTATCGGTTCGCTGGAAATGACTTTTCTAGAAAAGAACCAGATATGGTTGTCTACTGTGATCGTTATTGCACCGATGCTTGGTTTTACAGGAACGGTTTCAGGTATGGTCACCGCTTTCCAGGATATTGCAGCTTCTAACGATATGTCTCCGGCCATTGTTGCCGTTGGTATTTCTCAAGCACTTTTGACTACATTATTTGGTCTTGTTGTAGCTATGATCATTCAGGTATTCCAGAATTTCTTCCTTTTCCAGATCGACAATCTTGTCATTGATATGGAAAGAAGCTCTTTAGACCTTCTTGATACGCTTGAAACTAAAACGATCAAAAAATAAAACAGAAATGATAGGAAGATCAAATGTTAGGTAAGAAAAAACGTCCGCCTGCAGAGATTCCGAGTTCGTCAATGTCTGACATTGCGTTTCTGTTATTGGTCTTTTTCCTTTTGGTATCAAATGTCGATACCGACAAAGGATTGGGAGTTGTTTTGCCTCCGCCCGGTGATTCAGAGATCAAGTTGAACCCAAAGAATATTACCATGGTATTAGTAAATGCCACAGGGGATGTCCTGTTCAACGATGAGGTTATAGCGGTTGAGCAGATAACTGCGCGTGCGCGCCAGCTTGAAGGAAGCAATCCCAATATGGTATTTTCGGTTCAAACGGATCGAAAAACAAAGTATCAAGATTATATTGATGTGGTAGATCAGTTAATTGCTGCAAATGTCAAGAAACTTGCCCTTATTGGTACACAGTAGGAGGAAATATGGCGATAAAGAAAAAAAGTAAACCCAAATCAGGAATTCCTACTTCCTCGATGTCTGATATTATTTTTATGTTACTGATCTTTTTTATGGCAGCAACATCATTGAAGACAGTAGAGGGACTTAAGGTCAAGCTTCCCCATGCACGATCTATTGCTAAACTGGATACACCGAAACAGTCGGTACTCTTTGTTTTCATCGATCGGACAGGTCGCATCAGCATTCAAGATAAATTACTCAACGTCGAAGATGTTTCAGAAGTAATTTATCCCTTGCGGAGAAATGATAATATGTTAACCATTTCGATGCGCTCCGACCAAGAAACGCAAATGGGGGTTGTCTCAGATGTTCAAAATGAACTACGAGACGCTAGTGCGCTGAAAATAAACTATTCAGCGAAACCTAAATAGATAGAACAGGAGTCATATAATGCCAGCAAAACAATTTGAACGCTTTAAAGCCCGCTCCGGTTTTATGACCGAGGTCGCAATGGTGGTTGTTTTAGCATTGGTTGTGTTATTTGTCTATCTGTTTCCTAAGTTTGACCGCGATTCGCAATTACAAAAAGAAACGGTTATTGAATTCATACAGTCTGAAGAGATTCCCCAGATCGAACTTCAGCAGATGCAAGCACCCCAGCAACGCCCCTCTATCCCGGTAATGAGTGAAGACGAAGAAATATCTGAAGACTTTACGATCGACGATATAGACTTTGATGATTACGAAGCAATCGATGCGCCGCCCCCACCTCCCAGTGATGGAAGTGACGGAATCATAGTGGAATTTATTGCTTACGATGAACCTCCAACACCTATTGGTGGTCAAGCTGCTATCTCACGCAATACTGTTTATCCTGAAATTGCAAAAGAAGCAGGTATAGAAGGCCAAGTTGTTGTTCAGGCATTTATCAATGAAGGCGGTGTGGTAGAACATTGCTTGATCCTTAAAGGCATGCCGGGTACCGGATTGGACGAAGCAGCTATTAAGGCAATCAAAAAAACAAAATTCAAACCAGCAAAACAGCGTGACAGAAATGTGGGTGTCTGGATCTCAATTCCAGTTACATTCAAGCTGAACACAAAATAATAATATATAAAACCTGTGGTATTATGTGTAAACGTAGTAACGCAGGTTTTTTATATGTGTCAAGTATTAGGTTTCAATACGAGAAAGGGCTGCCATGAGAAAAAAACGCAATATCTTATTCGTAACATCGGAAAGCGTTCCCTACGCAAAATCTGGGGGATTGGCAGATGTTACCGGCGCACTTTCTAAAACCTTGGCAGAAAATGGCCACAAAGTAATAGTCGTTATGCCCTATTATGCGAGTATACCAGCTGAATTGACCCATTCTGACGAAGCTCCGTTTTCCATGAACGTGTGGATGGGTGACAGGGAAGAGTGGTGTTTGGTTCACCCTAAAAAGATTAATGAAAATCTTGAATATTACTTCATTGATTTCCAAAATTACTTTTTTCGTGATGGCATGTATCACAATCTTGCCATGCAGGATTATCTTGATAATCCCAAACGATTTGCATTTCTATCACAGGCCGCCATGTATCTGTGTAAAACTAAACAGATCAAGATAGACATTGTTCATGCACACGATTGGCAAGGCTCAGCTGCACTTGCATATCTCAAGACCCATCACCGGAATGATGAATATCTTGGAAATGCTGCCGGCGTGTTAACCATACACAATATTGGCTATCAGGGAAAATATCCCAAGAATGATTATTCCTATCTCGGCTTTCGCGAAGAAGATTATAATCAATATGTTTTTGAGGATTTTGGTGGCATTAATTTGTTAAAGGGCGGGATTCATTTTGCTGACATTGTTAACACAGTTAGCCCCACCTACGCAAACGAGACCCTAACACAGGAATATTCTCACGGACTTGATGATATTCTTCGCATGAAAGGCGAACAGTATATTGGTATTCTCAATGGTGTTGATTATAGCGAATGGGATCCACAGAACGATAAGCTTATCAGTAAACGCTTTAGTGTCACAAGTATGTCCGGTAAAGCAAGCTGCAAGAAAGATTTACGCAAACACTACGGATTGGCAGAAAACGATGTGCCCATTATTGGGATTGTAAGTCGCATGGTCGAACAAAAGGGTTTACACATGCTTGCAAATAGCATTGAAGCCATTGTAAAGAACATGCACGTTCAATTCGCCATTTTAGGTTCGGGAGATAAAGATCTTGAGTCTTATTTTGCCTCATTACCGGAGAAATATCCCGGACAGATAGGTGTGCAGATTGGATACGATAACAAACTTGCTCACATGATCGAATCCGGGGCTGATTTCTTTATTATGCCTTCTCTTTATGAGCCATGCGGGTTGAATCAAATATATTCACTCCGATATGGAACGTTACCCATTGTGCGAGCAACGGGCGGACTTGATGATACCGTAGAGCAATACAATGAAATCTCGGGCGAGGGTACAGGATTTAAATTCTTTGACGCAACCGAAAAAGCGATTTATAATACTGTCGGTTGGGCCATCTCTACATATTATGACCGTCCTCAGCATTATAGGGCAATGCAGAAACGGGCAATGCAGAAATCTTTTTCATGGGAAAATAGCGCCAAACGCTATGAAGCGGCATATGAACATGCTATTGCATTGAAAAGGGCGTAATTAAACTAAGCGATATTCTCGCTCAATGCGAGGTGTTTTTTATAATCCTTAACTAGAAGTAAATAAGTTACAGTTCCAAAACTGTACAATATTGCCGTAATGATGAATATTTTATAATACGGTAATTCCATTCCCCGTAGCAACTGAAATATTTTTGCACTTACAAACCATGATGCATTCCATAAGCCGGTCTCTATAGCTGAGATCAATTCACGATTTTGCTCACCGACATATTTCATTACCAGTTCGGATGTAATAGGTGAAGCCATGTTCATTAATGGTTGTCGAATAATAAAAGCCCCACCGGCCAACCACAGAGCAAATCCTAAGCTTGAATATAATTCCGTTGAAGCCAAGCATACTAAAAAAATAATAGCTGAAAATTGTGTGATCGCAATGGAAAGGCCGTAACCTAATTTTCTGCGAAGAATAGGGGTCAGCATACCACCAAGAAAGACAAATACCGCAGCAATACTCCCCATGAGCGCATAAGCATCTGAGTTTAGATGAAATACCGAATTAAAGTATAAATTCATAAAAGGTATGGTTAAACCTGCTCCAACCGATATCAAGAACATTGGGAGAAGTCCCCGAAAGATCTTTTTCCAATTATAACTTTTTAAATGCGAGAAAACACTGTCGTGGGTTGAGGGTTTGGGCTTGGTTTCTCTTATTGCTAAAAATGGAATAATGCTCAATGCACTGAACAGTGAAAATCCCAGCAAGATCTCAAATTCACCAATATTTGCAAGACCAATTTTTGGGGCGAGAACAAAAATACCCTTGATTAAAAATCCGGAAACCACACTTGCCAAACTCCAGACGGCAAAATTCAATGCAATACTTTCACTGAGAGTATCTTCATCTCCATGACGAAGGATAAATGGTAATGCGGTAACATGTTCAAGCATAAAACCCAAACTTGCAATGAAAAAGCAGCTCTTTATCAGCCAAGGAATATGTGCGTTTACCGCAAGCAAAATTGCAATACCGGAAATTGGGACAATAATAGCTCCGGTAATAAAAAATGGCTTTAGTCGTTTTCCCTTGATAATCAACCCAAAAGGAATGCTAAAAAGTAAAATGCTAATAAATCTATAAGAGATAAAATTTGCGATCTCCGAATCAATATAACCGTTTTTACGCAGGAAAATATTCAGGATCAAGTGAGATGAAGCATTTAGTAGCTGCAAGAAAAAAGCTCCTATGATCAGGAGTTTAATGGAGCGCGGAACCGAAAGGTAACGTTTGATCAAATAGCGTACTTCACTCATGCGATGAAATTAAGTATTTTAGAAGGATGAAAAAAGTAAAATTCTGTTTTCTGAGCTTTATTCAATGATGGCTTCTGTGTATATTAGAGGGTCAAAAAGGAGACAAGCATGAAAAGTAAATTAAAAGGACGTTCATTTTTGGGATTGTTGGACTATAGCCCGGAAGAGATAAATGAGCTGATCGACCTATCAGCCCAAGTAAAACAAGAAAAAAGAGAAGGTAAATTTCCCCGACGACTTGAAAATAAAAATATCGCACTATTATTTGAAAAAAACTCAACCCGTACTCGCTGCGCTTTTACAGTAGCCGCTATTGACGAAGG
>CAYTLV010000027.1:0-13179 GCA_964438445.1 uncultured bacterium
TTTGCGTTTCATCTTTTGCGCAAAATTCAAAGTCAAGAGAGGAATTCTTTAAAGAATTTTATGGTACGTTTATTAATTCATCGGAATTGGATATACCAAAATATGAAAAAGTGGCACCAACCGTTGATCTCAGTGATGTGATCAAACAGTTGGAATCACGATATAATATTGATATTCCTGCGGAAGAAGAAGCAAAATTCAAGACAGTTGAAGAAGTTGCCGAATACGTCAATCTATATTTACAGGATCAGAATAAAAAAGATGAACAGCTTGTTCAACCTGTGGGAGAACCTGTAAATCCAAATAAAAAAGACAGAAAATCCTATTCCTGGAAATATAAATTATATGGTTCATATGGAATGGTTGAACCTATCGGGGTAACAGGTCAGCTTGGATGGAATGGCAACTTGGCTGGTGTAGGGGCATTGGTGTTATTCGATAACATGTACACTTGGGAAGCAGGATTAATGTTACACCCGTATGGTTGGAACGGGAAACAATCAAAGAGCCCCAATTCATTTGGTGTCTCTTTTGATTACGCTTCCTTCGATCACGTAGGTGCAGTTGATACTACTATTCCTAGCTTTAATGCGAATGATACAACAGCAACTCGCTATGCCATCAGTTTGGTTTTTCAACAAAATCTCACCGGAAGGAAAAAAGCCCGACCAAAATTTTATATATATTTTGAGGAAAGTCTTCGTTTTGGTGTTCATTCCTATGGATTTATTGATGGTGATCTTTATTGGAATAATCACCTCTCCTACGGTATTGGTTTAGCGCAGGGGATCAATTTTCTTATTTTTGATCTGAAATTTTATGAAGTATTGGCAATTAGTCCTGATATTATTAAGGTAACTAGCTTGCCGATCTTACAGACAGTAAATTTTGAAGTAGGCTTACGCTTAGGAATTGCCCTAAAATTATAAAGTTTAATAGTTAGTTTTTTAATACATTTATTTTTTTGATTAAATAAAATAAATTGACATTAGAAAAAATGAACGTTATATTAACTTCAACGTAGTAAACAAATAAGGTATAAATAGAGGAGTTAAAAAATGAAACGTATCGTTATTGTTCTGTTAGCAATTTGTCTTGCAACATTTGCTTTTGCTCAAGATGAAGCTGAAGCTGAAGGATTTAGCATGAAAGCTTTTGTAGCTGGTGGCTTTAGTGAACCGGGTTTAGTTGGTACAGGTGCACTCGCATATAATCATAATACAACCGGACATGGATTTGATGTTAAATTAGGTGTTCGTAAGTCATTAGGTGATTTCTTCGAAATGCCGTCGTTTTTACCATTAACAGCTCAAGTAGCCTTTGGATACTATCATCAAGCTGCTAAAGGTTTCTTATCTGAAACAATTAATGCATTTGTCCTAAACATTGATGCGCTCTACAATTTGGATGAAATTGTTGAAATTCCAATTGTTGATGTTAATCCTTTCTTGGGTATTAAATATGACGCGCAAATCTACGAAACATATTCAGCACATTTACTTGGTTTACAACTTGGTGCCATGGTATGCTATGATCTAAGTGACTTAGTTGTCGATGGACTTGGTGTAGAATTAGTTCTTGCTGAAACATTTGATTTTGATGTTACGGGTACTTTTGCAAGTGAAGGTGGACATGCTGCTGTTGGTTCAGCATATGTTAACCTTGGTGTTTCTTACGCATTTGAATTCTAAGAAATTTAAAATATGATATTAAAGCCCTGTTTACAGGGCTTTTTTTATATGTTGAAAAACATTTTATTTATATTTGAAATGTGTATATTTACACACACAAAATATGAGGTTGAAAATGAATGAATTTATTTTTAGGGAATATGATATACGCGGTATAGTTAAAGATGATTTTACCGATGATGTTGTCATCAATCTGGGTAAAGGTTTTGGAACATGGTTAATTCGAAATGGTGCAAAAAATCTGGCTTTAAGCGGTGATATTCGAATTACTACCCCCAGACTGAAAGAACTTTTTGCTGAAGGCGCGCTTTCAACTGGTTTAGATGTTGTTGATATTGGAATATTACCAACACCTTTGAATTATTATTGTCAGTTCGTTCGCCCTGTTGATGCTGCAGTACAGATCACCGGGAGCCATAATCCACCGGAATTTAATGGTTTTAAACTTTCTTTTGATAAACAAGCATTCTATGGCCCACAGATCCAAGAAATTAAAGCTCTCATACTTGCAAAGGACTTTGAAATAGGGGAAGGCGCTTATTCGACTGATGATACCATTAAAAGTTCTTACCTTGATGAAGTTCTAAAAAAGATCAATATCGAACGTAAAATAAAAGTTGTAATTGATTCCGGAAATGCAGCAGGTGGTTTGGTTGCCCCTGAACTGTTCAAGTCACTTAATGTTGAATTAACCGAGCTGTACAGTGAAATTGACGGCACTTTTCCCAATCATCATCCCGATCCGACAGTTGAAAAAAATATAAAAGATCTTATTGATTTGATGAAAACCGGAAAATATGATGTAGGTATTGCCTATGATGGTGATGCAGATCGTGTTGGCGTTGTAGACAATAAAGGTCGTATTATTTGGGCAGATCAATTAATGGCGTTATTTTTACCTGAAGTGATCAAGGAACCGGGTACACCCATTGTTTTTGATGTAAAGTGTAGTCAAGCGCTTGAAGATGAAGTTATTAAAAATGGTGGAAAACCCATCATGTGGAGAACAGGACACAGTGTCTTGAAGCAGAAAATGAAAGAACTTCAGGGACCGTTCGGTGGCGAGATGAGCGGACATATTTTCTTTGCTGATGATTATTATGGTTACGATGATGCGATCTATGTATCGGCACGACTCGTTCAGATGCTTTCACGATCAGATAAAACTATGAGTGATTATCTTGATGCTTTACCTAAATACGTATCAACTCCTGAGATCCGTATGCATGCTGAATCTGATCAAATTAAATTTGATATTGCTCAAAAAGCATTTGAGTATTTCTCAAAGAACTATGATTGTATTACAGTTGATGGTGTTAGGATCCGTTTTGATGAAGGCTGGGGCTTGGTGCGTGCTTCTAATACTCAACCAGTGATCGTGATGCGATTTGAAGCTAATTCTTCCGAAGCTCTAGAAAGTTATAAAACACTGGTTATGAATAAGTTGTCTGAATATGGCACTCTTACAGAAGATGACCACTAAATTGAATTTTAAATCATTTTACAAGGATTTCATTCCTTGGTTTGATAGTGAATATAAGAAAAGTGTTCTGAACACCGTTCCCTCTTCACTATATGACCCGATCCATTATATTTTGGAACATCCGGGTAAGCAGATCCGACCAGCTTTTCTTGCAGCAACTGCTTATACACTTGGAAATATCTCCTTTGGAAGATCTTTTCCTGCAGCTTCTTGTATGGAGATGATACATAATTTCACTCTAGTGCATGATGATATAATGGACGGAGATATGCTGCGTCATGGAATGGAAACTGTTCATGCAAAATGGAATGAAAATTTAGCCATACTTTCGGGAGATGGTTTGTTTGCAAGAGCACTTGTGCAGCTGGATCCCTATGTTGAAGATACCGAATTGTATGCAAAGATCATGCCAATGATCTTACAAACCGTGACCGTTGTATGTGAAGGACAAGCTTTAGATATGGAGTTTGAAACTCGTGAAGATGTCACATTATCCGAATATCTCACTATGGTCGAAAAAAAAACAGCGTATTTACTCGCGGTATCTGCGAGGGTTGGAGCCGTGCTTGTAGGTCTAAACAAAGATGATGAAATGCTCGTAGAGAAAATCATTTTGAAATTAGGTGTTGTATTTCAAATTCAGGACGATCTTCTTGAATTGACTTCCGATAGTGCAAGTATGGGAAAGACATTAGGATCAGATCTTATAAAACAAAAGAAAACATACCCTTATCTTTATGCGAAACAAGAAATGGATAAAGTTGAATGGAATAGATTTCTTGAAAATATTGGCGTTGAGCACATTGAACAACATGGTGTAGGTGTTGCAAGAAAGATTCTTGAAAATAATTTTATATTTGATAGAATTCGTGAACATATTACATTACGGCATGTTACTATTCAGGAGTTGATAAAGGAGCTTCCGGAAGGAAGTCAGGAAATGTTCTACAGTATGGTTGAATTTATCATGGACAGGAAAAAGTAATGGTATCTATACAAGTAACGATATTAAATAAACAGGGCTTACATGCTCGTCCCGCAACTGCTATGGTAAACACAGCAGCAAAATTTAAATCAGAGATATTTATTTGCAGGGATGAAAAGAAAGTTAACGGTAAATCGATTTTGGGATTACTTGTCCTTGCAGCAGAATGTGGTGCTGTTTTGACAATAGAAGCTCAGGGTTCGGATGAAAATGAAGCTGTTGATGCACTTGTAGGTTTGGTAACTGATCATTTTGGGATGGGTAAGAGCAGTTAAATAATGACTAAGCATGAAGAAATAAATAGTATTTCTGGACTTAACGCGTCCAAGGGTATCGTTATAGGTACGGCTTATGTTCGTAAGCTATATCAAGAAACGATAGTAACCCGTACGATGATTTCGATCGGAAAGATAGAAGAAGAGATGGCAAAATTAAGGAAAGCTCAGGACATGGTCGCTGAAGAGCTGGAATTAGTTCGTAAAAAAATAGAAAAGAATCTGGGTGTTTCATATAGCGATATTATATCTGCGCAACTTGCGATCCTGAAAGATCAAGAGGTCTTCAGGGAGGTTCAAGCATATATCGAAGAACATCATGTTAATGTTGCTTTTGCCTATAAAGTAGTTGTTAATCAATATGTTGAATTGCTTGAAGACCATAATTCGGAATACTTCAAGGAGCGAGTCTCGGATATTCGTGATATTAAACAACGTGTATTACTTGCTTTAATTTCAAAACAAACGATATTATCAACTTTTACCATTGATAAGCCCACTATTTTTGTATCACAGGATTTAAATCCCGCGGATATTATGATGCTTGTTTCGGAGAATGTAATAGGATTTGTTACTGAATTTGGCGGCAAAACATCTCATGTAGCTATATTGGCAAGGGCGATGAAGGTTCCGATGATTACCGGAGCAAAGGAAGCTCTGCAACATATCGAATCCGGTCAGACCTGTATTCTTGACGCCGATCATGGTAAATTATTTGTTCAACCAAGTCAGGAATTATTAGATGAATATGCCCGTGAGATAAATAAGTTAGATAAACGGGATAAAGTATTTGTGGCTGCTCATGATAAAAAAGCTGTCACAAAGGATGGCTACACGTTTAAACTGGGTGCAAATATTAGTCTTCCTTTTGAAGTTGCAGATGTAAAAAAGTACGGCAGCGACGGCATAGGCCTGTATAGAACTGAATATCTCTATCTTATGAAACAGCATCTTCCCGAAGAAGAAGAGCTTTTTAATGAATATCGCCAGGTTACTGAAGGTATGCAGAATAAAGAGGTGGTTATCCGAACTATTGATCTGGGCGGAGACAAGATGTCAGCTCTTTGGGATGAGGATATTCGTTTTGAATCAAACCCCTTTATGGGTTATAGGGCGATTCGAATATGTTTGGATAAACCGGCTGTATTCATTACTCAACTTAGAGCAATCCTGAGATCTTCGGCATTTGGGAAAGCATCAATATTAATTCCAATGATCACGCACATTGAACAATTGACGGAAAGCTTGACATTTATAGAAAATGTTAAACTAACACTTGATAAAGAAAAGATTTCTTATGATAAGTCGATTAAAATAGGGATGATGATAGAAACACCTTCAGCAGTTATTAACATTGAGAATTTTGTTGATAAAATTGATTTTATATCAATTGGGACAAATGATCTTACTCAATATGCCTTGGCTGTGGATAGAGGTAATGCACGGGTCACAGATGTTTATAATCATTATGATCCGGCTATTATCAAAATGATCAAGAAAGTTGTCGAAGCCGCACATCTTGCCGGTATACCCGCATATGTTTGTGGCGAAATGGCATCAGAATCCCGAGCATTGGTTTTATTTACAGCAATGAAAGTGGATGGATTGAGTGTTGCACCCAGTTATATTGGTGCAGTTAAAGATCAGATCAATGCATGTAAACAGAAAGATGCTGAACAACATCTACTTAAGATATTGAAAATGACTACAAGAAATGAGATAGTAAATTATTTAGATAATTTAAGTGGTTGTTCTTGATCTGAATCAGCTAAAGTTGTTAACGCTTGACGAGCTGCCCTTTGACTGGCAGCTTTTTTTGTAGTTCCCGAACCCGTTCCATACCATTCCGGACCAACCATAACTGATATTTCAAAGTATTTCCCATGTGCTGGACCTTCTTCGTGAGTTGTCACGAATTTGGGCATATCCATGCCGTTTTGTTGGCAATATTCAAGCAATTTCCCTTTGTAATTCTGTATTTCGGCGGCCGGTAGGAGACGTTTGTGTTTCGACAGGAGTGTTTGATAGGTAAAATCGTGAGCGGTCTTAAAACCTCCGTCAAGGTATAATGCTCCAATAAACGATTCATAGATATCACATAAAATTGAAGAAGAATTTCTCAGGTTATCGTTCTCTCCACTTTTTCCCAAAAGAAGGAATTGACCAAAATGTAATCCTCTGGCAATAGAAGCCAAAGTTGTACGGTTTACCAGTTTTGCTCTCATTTGTGTTAATTCGCCTTCTTTTGCATCGGCGAATTGCTCAAATAAAAAGCGAGTAACAATCATTTCAATAACTGCATCTCCAAGAAATTCCAGTCGTTCATAGGAATCAACCTTGGTTTGAGTTTCATAATCAATAGCGGAAGTGTGCGTGAAGGCCTGTTTTAAAAGATCTTCATCATCAAAATTATATGCATAAACGCCGTAAACCTTCTTCGCAAGCTTATGGGGCTTGTTCGGGAAGAAGGAGAAATATACAGACTTAATTTTATTAAGGATATTTACCATAATAAAATACGGCAGGTAAAATATAAGAACGAATTTACACGTCCATATAGTTTAACTGCGGATATTAAATTAATTTTCTTTTGGTGTAATAACCGGTCGATTTTTATAATAACCGCAATGCTGACATACATGATGGGGCATTTTCGGTTGTCCACAATGTTCACAGGTTGAGACTGTTGATGCTTTGTATGTATAGTGAGTCCTACGTTTAGCACCGCGTGTGTGTGACAGTCTTCGTTTTGGGTTGGCCATTATTCCTCCGCACTTTCAAGCGTTTTCTTCAGTTCTTTTAAAGAATCCCATCTGGGATCAATTTTATCTTTGCTACAGGTACAAGCATGATGATTCAGGTTTTCTCCACAAGAGGCACACATGCCCTTGCAAGTATCTGAACAGACTTTTTTAAAAGGTATGTTCAGCCTAATCGTGTCATACACATAAGGTTTGAGATCTATCTCTACCTCTTGAGGAGGGAGAAACATGATGTGATCATCTTTATCAACTCCTTCTTCGGAAGTATAAATTACTTCAAAATTATAATTGATAGTCTTTTCAAATAATTCAAGACATCGATCACAATTCAGATTCAATTTTGTTGAGATATTGCCTGCGAAAGTATAGCTTTCTGCAGACTGATAAACCGAAACATGGACGGATATATTATCAGCCAGTTCAGGGATATCGAATTCATCCTTATTACCCGTAAAATCAAAGAGCGTTTTATCAACAGATATATGTGATAGCAAAATTTTCATAGCCTGCAAAGATATGATAGAAAATACTTTTAGTCAAGTGTTTTGACGTAGAAATTTAGAGTATATTAAATACTTGATTTAGACTATTTAATCTTGTCAACCCAAGGCTCAAAATCAGTCTCATTAAGCATTTTTAAACGATTAGCTTTAGCTTCATCGTAAGTTGTAAAATGACCTATACGAATACGATATCGCATAAGACCTTCAACTACCGCTTTTTGAATAAATGAGTCGTAACCTTGAGCGATCAACTTGTCTTTAAGTTCAATGGCATAAGCTTCAACAGTTGAACTTGAAACTTGTAGAGTATATTTTGCATTTGTATTGACTTTGATTTCAGCAACTGTGGCTGAGCCTACAACTTCTTTACCTTCCATAACAACCGGCTTTTTTCTCTCTTCAAAAACTTCTGTTACGGATTCAGTTAAATAGGCCGGTTCTTGTTCTATCTCTTCAGGATTTTGTCCCGGTTTTGGCGCTTCCTGCCATTCATTGGGTGTTTTGGTGACGGTAGTCTTTGTAAGTATGGTTTTTTCAGTTACAACAGGTATCTCAATAATTTTGGGAGCCTGACGAGTCGTCTTTACCTTTTTCACCGTTTTCACTGGTTTTTCTTTTTCAATATTAGCCAGATAATCTGGTTGGCGATCAGCTGTATAAAGAAAATTCTTATGAAGAACGCTTCCTTCATTATTGATCATCGTTAAACGAACGATGTATCTTCCAGACACGTCCGGAATAAATGTTACGTTCGGGTGATAGTTGGATGGAATAAAATCTCGCGGATCAAGTCTTGAAGTTGGGGGCTTGGTGTCAAAGGACCATTGGTATTTGACAATATTTGCGGGGCGATTATAATTTTCAATATCTACGGTATCACCCACCAATACACCCTGATTGCCGGAACATCCTATTATCATGAAAAAAGCTAACACTATCAGTATAAGCTTAATGGATTTATTCATAAGAACCTCCAATTATACATTAGTGTCGTAATTTCATGTTTTTAAAAGAAAAAGGCAATCTCTTTTTTTGCATTCTCGGGACAATCGGAGCCATGTACCGCATTACGACGTGTTGTTTCGGCATATTTATGCCGTAAAGTTCCGGCAGCTGCGATTTCAGGATCGGTTTTACCCATTAATGTCCTGTAATTAGCAATTGCATTTTCTTTTTCAAGGTGTAAAGCAATAATTGAACCGCTGGTCATAAATGCAACCAGCGGTTCGTAAAAGTCTTTCCCTTTGTGAACTTCATAAAATGCTTTTGCCTGATCTTGTGATAGGTGAAGCATTTTCATTGCCTTGATCTCAAATCCGGCATCCAGTATGTCGTGAATAATTAAGCCCTGATAGCGTTTTGAGATAGCATCAGGTTTTATCAAAGCAAGTGTCTGTTCTTTCATGGTGACCTATTTTTTAATGTTAGGGATCTTTTCGTTCAAAATGACTTTCAGATCCGGTTGTCCGATTTCCTGAAGATCATAAGTAACTCTAACTGTAGGTTTCTTGATCTTGATCACACGACGCAGATCAATGGGTGTACCAATGATCACTGCATCACATTCAGTGTTTTCAATTGTTTTTTCAAGATCTTTCATTTGTTGCTCACCATATCCCATGGCGGGTAACAATACCCCAATATCAGGGTATTTTTTGAAAGTATCTGTAATACTGCCTACTGTGTAGGGGCGAGGATCAACAATATCTTCTGCACCGAATTTGACAGCGGCTACCATACCGGCACCGTATTCCATTTCACCGTGAGTCAATGTTGGTCCATCTTCAATGACTAGGACTTTTTTACCAAAAATCACTGAAGGATCTTCAACCGTGATTGGAGATGCAGCATCGACGATAAGCGCATTCGGGTTGGCTTTACGTATGTTTTGGCGAACCATTTCAATGTTGTCATTGTCTGCCGTATCGATCTTGTTGATCACAACAATATCAGCCATTCTTAGATTGGTTTCACCAGGATAGTAGCTGACTTCATGACCCGGTCGATGAGGGTCGACAACGGTTATAATGATATCATCATCATAAAATGAAGTATCATTATTTCCACCGTCCCAAAGGATCACATCAGCTTCTTTTTCCGCTTCGCGCAAAATAGCTTCATAATCCACACCGGCATAGATCACAGATCCCATTGCAATGTGGGGTTCATACTCTTCCATCTCTTCAATGGTACATTGATGTTTCTTTAAATCATCAATACAGCCAAAGCGTTGAACAGCTTGTTCGGCTAAGTTACCATATGGCATGGGGTGACGAATTGAGACTACTTTAAGTCCCATGTCTTTCAGAATGTTAACCACACGGCGTGTGGTTTGGGATTTACCGCATCCGGTTCGAATTGCATTAATAGCGATAACGGGTTTAGTCGATTTTAACATCGTCCGTTTTCCGCCCATCATGATGAAATCAGCGCCACAAGCATTTACTAATGCTGCTTTATGCATAACTACTTCGTGAGGAACGTCGCTATATGAAAACACAACCTGATCGACATCATGTTCATTGATGAGTTCCGACAGTTCAGATTCATCCACGATCTTTATACCTTTGGGGTAGAGGTCACCCGCAAGGACAGCCGGATATTTCCGTCCGTCGATATCGGGGATCTGTGCTGCAGTAAATGCAACGACATTGAAGTCCTCGTTACCTCTGAAAAAGGTATTAAAGTTGTGAAAATCTCGTCCTGCGGCACCCATAATGATGACGTTAGTTTGTTTCATACAAACCTCCTATTAAGTAATTAAACGTTATCTTTTTATGAACCGTAACGTGTGACGCTTGATGCGTAACTCGTATACGGAGGGCATAGAGAGTATATCAAAGAGCTTCTTATTTAAAACAGAGTTTCTGTTTAGATCAATTTTTAACTAAAACTTTGTCGACAATATCTCGATAATTGTCTACAAAAACAAAGGAAATTCCCTTCTTAACCATTTCAGGAACCTTGTCCAGATCGGATTGATTCGCTTTGGGTAAAATGACGGTTTTAATATTCATGCGTTTTGCAGCTGTAAGTTTTTCCCTAACACCACCGATCGGAAGTACACGACCGCGGAGGGATATCTCTCCCGTCATTGCTACATTATGTCTTACTTTCCTGCCCGTTAAACAAGAAAGAACTGCTGTTGTGATCGCTACACCCGCCGAAGGGCCGTCTTTCGGGATAGCCGCTGCAGGGAAATGTATATGAATATCGTGTTTCATGAATTGTACCGGTTCTACTCCGTATTCATTTGCGGAAGCCCGTAAAAAAGATATGGCGGTTTCAATCGATTCTTTCATAACATCGCCAAGTAAACCGGTCATTTTATAATTACCTTTTCCAGGCATGAGCGTAACCTCAACAGGCAAAACATCGCCACCGTATTCAGTATAAGCAAGGCCGACAACAATACCGACCTCGTTCACTACGGGTAAATTATCTTTGAAAATCTTTTTAGGACCAAGAAATTGTTCCATGTTCCCGGTATCAAGCATGATCTTTTCATGTTTATCATCTTTAGCGAATTCTCGCGCACTTTTACGGCAGACTTTTGCGATTTCGCGCTCTAGGTTTCTTACACCGGCTTCCATAGTATAGTGTTCTATCATTAGATCAATGGATTTAACTGAGAAACGTAGATTACTTTTCGTTAGCCCGTTCTGTTCTATTTGACGCGGAACAAGAAACTGCTTAGCTATCTGAACCTTTTCTGGTGTGATATATCCCGGCATGGAGATCAATTCCATACGGTCAAGAAGGGCAGGGGGGATACTGTGAGTGCTGTTGGCGGTCGCTATGAAAAATACTTTCGAAAGATCAAAAGAAACTTCAAGAAAATTATCACGGAAATCTTTATTTTGTTCGGGATCCAAAACTTCCAGTAAAGCTGAAGCGGGATCGCCTCGGAAATCGGTACCGATCTTGTCCACTTCATCTAACATAATAACAGGATTTTGGGAGCCGCATTTTATAATGTATTGTATAATTCGTCCCGGCATGGAGCCAATATAAGTTCTGCGATGACCGCGGATCTCGGCTTCATCACGCATACCCCCGACTGAAAAACGGATAAATTCACGATGCATGGCCCGAGCCACACTTTTACCGATAGATGTTTTGCCAACACCTGGAGGGCCAACAAGACAAAGAATGGGGCTTTTTGCGTTTTGCTTTAACTTTAGAACTGACAAAAACTCCAATATTCTGTCCTTTACATCTCCAAGACCATAATGATCCTCATCAAGAATAGTTGAAGCTTCATTGATGTCGAGACGGTCCTCAGTGTATTTGCCCCAGGGAAGGTCCAGCATCCAATCAATATATGTTTTACTGACAGTGTACTCTGATGAAAAAGGTGACATTAGGGCAAGTCGCTCAATTTCTTTTTCAACTGCTTTCTTCGCTTCGGATGTCAATTTAGTATCATCAAGTTTTTTATTCATTTCTACTACATCAGAGTCATCATCATCAGATTCGCCGAGTTCTTTCTTAATGGCTTCCAATTGTTCACGTAAGAGAAATTCACGTTGTTGTCGATTGACCTCTTTATTGACATGTTCATTGATCTTTGCGTTCAATTCAATGATCTTGAATTCTTTTTGTAAAGCCTTAACAAGAAGGTCAAGTCGCTTAGCAATATTTAATTCTTTTAGAAATTCATATTTTTTGGAGATCTGAATATTCAGTGAAGAAGCGATAAGGTCCGAAAGTTTAGATGGGTCTTCAATTGCAAAGATAACATCTTGTATTTCTTCAGGGAAAATTGGGGAGATGGAAATAATTCTCTGGAAAAGATCGGAAATCGTTCTAATGTAAGCTTCTGCTTTAAGCTTCGGAGCGGCAACTTCATCAAGTTTCTTGACGATTGCAATGCGGTAATCTAATTCGGTTTCAATATCTTTATCAATGGTGATACGGTGCAAACCGCGAAGTAGAACACGAGTGGATCCATCACCGGTTTGTATGATCTTAAGAATGGAACAAGCAACACCGATCTTAAAGATCTTATTATCATCTTCGTCCATGTCATCGTTGAGAATACGCGTGAAAACAGCAATGGTTTTATCTGTTTTTAAGGCATCATTAATTAAATGATGCAAATTATCTTCACGTATCATAACCGGGAAAATAATATGCGGAAGCGGAATAATGCCCTCAACCGGTAAAACACGTAGGGTTGGCGGCATAATATCTATGTTATTTAACTTTTTTTTCATACTTAATAGAACTCCAATACATCATGTAATTTAAGGAAACAAGAGACAAAATCCAAGATACAAGGAAAAAGATTTGAGATAAAAGTATAAAGATTAATTTAATTAAATTGTTATCCTGATCCGCCGGCTGGCGGAGAAGGATCTATTCATATCTATGCTTTGTACTTAAGGTTTAATAATGATGAATTGAAAAAGATATTAGCCTAATCCTGTTTATCCTGTGATCTTGTCAAAAAAAATCATTGTCAAATAAGTTAGATC
>CAYTLV010000027.1:13279-14380 GCA_964438445.1 uncultured bacterium
CGCATATGGGCGGCACCGTCCATCCCTCGAATATAGGCCGCGGCATGAGGCTTGAATAAATTGCCGGCATACATTAAGGAGTAGTTTTCTTTTTGCAGATCTAAATGTTTGAAAAAACTTCGGGATATTTGATCTTGATCTCCTTCAGAGGGAAGCTCACCTTTAGTAAGATAGTCAATTACATCTCTAAACAACCAAGGTTTTCCCATAGTTGCACGACCGATCATGATCCCATCGCAGCCGGTTTCTTCTATCATGCGTTTTGCATCTTGGGACGTGTGAATATCGCCATTACCGATAAGGGGAATTTTGATGGCTTTTTTTACATCTCCAATGATAGACCAATCAGCTTCACCCGTATAACGCTGCTTTGTTGTACGAGGATGAACCGTGATTAAAGATACACCTTGGGCTTCCAATCGTTTAGCAGCTTCAACGGCTACGATCCCACCGTTATCCCAACCCGAGCGTATTTTGGCTGTGACGGGTAAATTAACTGCTCTAACGACCCATTTAGCGATCTTTTCCAACTGATCTAAGTCTTTTAAGATCGCTGATCCTGCTCCGCGTTTGACTACCTTGGGAACAGGACAACCAAAATTCAGGTCAATAATGTCAGGTTTAAGATTTTCTTCAATATATTGGGCTGAACGCGCAAGAGTTTCCGGATCATGTCCAAAGATCTGTATGCCAATTGGACGCTCGATCTCGTTGAAACGCATATAATTAATTGTTTTGTCGTTCTCACGGACAATACCCTCTGACGAAACAAATTCCGTAAAAACAACAGCTGCCCCAAAAGATTTGCACATGGTACGAAAGGGTTTATCCGTTATACCCGCCATGGGAGCAAGAAAAACGGGATGTTCTATCTTTAATCCATCAATGTTAATTGGCTTTAACATGAAGGCAATATAATGCATATATCAACTTGACTCAAGTTCTTACGTAAAAACTTGAGTCAAGTTCATGATTTTAACTTTGATGTTTTAATAAAGTATGATAATTTTAATTGTAATTCATATTAAATATTGACTGATTACCGCGTAGTGCGTACTGCCTACTGAAAATTAAGGAGCTAATCATGAAGAAAAAATTCTA
>CAYTLV010000028.1:0-13418 GCA_964438445.1 uncultured bacterium
TTTTTCTTTTTTCTTTTGTAGTAGTGGTGGAATGGTTAGGAATAAAATTGAAACAATAATAATTCCGGCTCCGATCAGCTGAGAAGTTCGCGGTAAACCTTGATTGGGAAATAATGATAGCAGAAAAGCTGCGATCACACCGGCAAGGATACTTGATGAACGATTAACAGGGATACAATAGGTGTTTTCACTCTTATCAAGGAAGACCAGGGTACCAAAGAATCCGGTTCCTTGTGAAAATGCACCAATAAGGAGCAGTGCCCACAGATATGGCTGATCCCAATGCATAGTCCAGCCCATGCGGACGGATTCACCGATATCACCATTCAGCAATGCAAAAAACGCAAGAAAGATCACCAATACAGGTGTGGAAACCATTTGTTCTTCCACGAAATAACGCAGGTTAACCTCTTTTTTATCTGACTTTGCATTACGACTCATAAATTGGAAACGCATGAAGTATGAGAATAGATAAATTGCGATCACGATTCCCAATAAAAGCGGAATCTTGAATCCTTTTGCATCGAAGATGGGAATAAGTAATGCCGATAAAGCACCAACTAGACCGATCCAAGAGAACCAGCGCACAGAACGTTTTGTTATTGTATCGACAATAGGCGCAATGATCAAGACTCCCCCTCGCATTAATAGCATGGCGAGGACAATACTAACACCTTCAAAAGTATAGGCCAGTGTCGTGGTTCCAATGATCAATGATGTGAATATACCCGATAGAAGTGTCCATTTTGTAGGATGTGGGATACTTTTGCCAAAAACAGTTGAATGTTTGGCATATTTCCACCACCCCAAGACTGAGATCACGATGATCATGGTAGTCAATGTTGCAATGGCCGTGACCGGAAGGATTGAAAATCCCGCAAGTCCGGTGCCATCTAAAGTAGGCAATAAACCTTTGCTCATGATTTTGGTTAACAAAGAATACGGTATATAACATAAAAAATAACCAAAGGCGAAGCCCCAGATAGTATTGTTGCTAATGAAGTCTTTAAAGCGATTTCCCAAAATTACCTCTTTATATTTTGTTTTTAATTTTCCATAAATCTGTGAAGCATTTATCTAATGCCGGGCCCAATTTTTCCGGGTAGATGGTAACTTCGGGCATGTTGTTCAAAACAACATAAGGGATTTTGTGTTCGCCAAAGTAAATGAATTCAGGGTCTGTTCCCTTAAATTTTTCCCAATCTACTTTTTTGTATAGACGTTCTACTTTTTTATCCGGAAGTCCGTGTTCAAGAATTGAATCAGGTCGGTTTGGATTGAAGCGACGACGGTTCTTGCGTAAAGATTCTTCAAAAGGAATATCAATATACATCACACAGGCTTTATTTAAGATGTCTTCAGAGAGTGATCGAAAAGCGGTTTCATAACCACCGTGTTCGGATCCGCGACTGAATTCAAGGACAGTTGATGTATTTTCTGCGTATCCTTCATCGCGAAGTTTTTTTTCATATTCAAATGAGATGCGTTCAATGAGCAGGTTCCATTGATAATCATGAAGAAAATAGCCTTCTGAATCGGAATGTACGCGCGGTTTATTCATAATTTTTTCAAGAATAGCATCTTCTTCAAACCAGGTCCACAACATGGGGAAATCATCAATTTCCTCAAAGTTGTTAATATGAAAACGTTCTAAACGTTCATCAACAGGTGTTTTCTTCAAATAATCAATGACTTCAGATTTTCCCGCAGCTGGACGCCCCATGAGAATAATTATCTCAAAATGTTTTTTCATCTTTAACTCCTACATATAGTTTTTTAACTCAGGAAAATACAAACAAAATGCCGTTTGGCAAAGGACAAATAATAAATCAGTAAATAGTAAATACTAAACAGTAAACTGTCGTGAACGGACTCTTAATATTAGTTATGCGTCACGAATTACGTGCTAAAAGCAGCGTTTCTTTCCAGGTTTTATACAATTTGAACTGCATTGATAGCAGATCTCGTTCTCAAGGACATTGTCATTAAAGAAGTCGTTAATGTTTTGCAAAGTGGTCTCCGCGATACTCTTAATTGCTTCACGTGTAAAGAAAGCTTGATGAGAAGTTATCAGAACATTAGGGAAGGTCATCAGTCGTGCAAGCACATCATCGCTGATGGCGGAATTGGAAAAATCTTCAAAAAAGAATTTAGCCTCTTCTTCGTAAACATCTAATCCAGCTCCACCGATCCTTCCGCTTTTCAATCCTTTGATCAAAGCAAGGGAGTTGATCAATTGACCGCGTCCCGTATTGATCAAAAGGACACCCGGTTTCATCATGTTTATGGCTTCATTGTTTATAAGATAATGTGTCTCAGGTGTGAGGGGACAATGTAATGAGATCACATCAGATTCTTTATATAGGGTTTCCAGATCAGTATATTTAATACCGGCATTTTTTGCGTATTCATGATTGGGATAGAGATCGAACGCAAGTACGTGCATACCATAACCTTTAAGTATGGAGATCAAACATTGACCGATTTTTCCCGTGCCAATAACTCCGGCAGTCTTGCCGTGTAGATCAAACCCCATTAATCCATCAATAGAAAAATTTCCATCACGCGTACGATAATATGCCCGATGGGTCTTACGGTTAAGAGAGGATATTAATGCTGAGGCGTGTTCGGCAACGGAGTAGGGTGAGTAACTTGGTACCCGCAGGACGTGCACCCGTTCATAGGCATGGCTAAGGTCGACATTATTATAGCCGGCACAACGAAGTGCGATCAATTCAATGTCATGTTCTTGTAGATGGTTGAGTACGCTTTTATCTAATTCATCGTTAACAAAAGCACAAACCGCATCATAACCATCCGTTAATTCAACGGTTTCGTTACTGAGACGAGCTCTGAAGTATTTGATCTCAAAACCAAAATTCTTGTTTACTTCATCAAATGAACGTTTATCGTAAGGCTTGGTATCAAAAAATGCAATTTTCTTCATTGTCCACCTCCCGTGTGGTTGATAGCTATATAGTCATTTTAGCTAACAGGGTTCCTCATTTCCGGTGAATTATTTTCTTTTTTTAAAGAGAGATTTATACCATTTACGATTCAAAAATATATGGATGATCAAAAGTAATAATAAAACGATTCCCGCTATTTCGTGAATTTCAATAAGAGTACTGGTTACTTTTCCGAGTTTCATGATCCCCAGAACAACGACTACTGTTAATAGTGAAACACCCAGTAATGGATTAATGATCTTTAGTAATTTGTTTTTCAAAATTTTTCCTTTAAATAAATTTACATCAATAGTAGATGATTTTTCTTATATCGTAATTTATTGGGGTTCCATCATGAAACCGGATCCTTTTGATCCAGTTTTTCCGCTTATCATATTCATATTCAAAGTTTAACATAAGTTGTTCAAGGCTATCTGCATCAAACTGTTTTACCTCTGAGAGGAAATCATGGTCATTATAGCTTAATGTGAAAATATCGCTTAGCTTTTCATTAAGATCATAGCGATATATTTTTGAGACCAGCTTCGTTTTACCGATATACTCCATTTTACTATATCCCTCAAGACCCCAATATCCATAGTACCATTCTTCTTCTTGTCGGTTATTATCGTCCAAAATCCAATATAATGAATCAAAATTATCACTTTTCGAATCGCCATAGATAATGCGAGAGATCAATTCATTGTTCTCGTCATAGTAAAGGTACCAAGACGTAAACAGGGAGCTATCTTCTTGGATATGGATCCGTTCAGTATTGTTGCCTTTATCATCATAGAGCCAGATCCATTTAAATATTTGTTCGCCATTGGCATTATAGCCTGTTTCCCCAAGGCACCTAAAGTTCTCATCATGGTCGCGAAGCAGTTTCGCATCCAAACTATCAGCTTCTCTATAGAAATAAGCCTGAGTAACATAACCGTGTTTGTTAAATGTCAGGGTTTGATTTTCATCGCCGAGTCGATTGGGTTCACCCTTAAAAATTTCCCCATCTTTTTCCACGGCATTGTAATGATATATTGTGAGATGATTAACCTTGCCGCTGACATCATAAAATTCAATGTCTTTTTGTGGCATGTTTCGTCCTGTACATGAAAACAAGATTAGGACCGTAAGTGCCAATAGTGTGTACTTCATCGAATTCTCCCCAGTTTAGGGTACATAAGCTTATTTTGATATTTTGGTATGACAATTTACAGTTAGAGGTAGGTAAAGACAAGAATTAAGTACACAGGTAAAAGCATAAACAATTGACAATTGATAAAGGACAGTTGACAATTAAAAGACACAAGAGCCAAGAATCAAGGGGGAAGATTAAAGATACGAGAAAAGCATTAGTTCTCAACTCTTCTAATACATTCCTTCATGCCGATCCAAATTTCTATAATGAATAGCTTCACTGATATGTGTTGAACTAATATTCTCAACAGCATCGAGATCCGCTATGGTTCGTGCAACTTTCAAGATGCGTGTATAGGCTCTTGCGCTTAGACCCAGTCGAAGAATGGCGACTTTCAACAGGTCACGGCATTCATCATTCAGATCGCAAAAACGTTTAATATCCCGGGCTGCCATTTGGGCATTAGAATGGACTCGAGTAAAGCGATGGAAACGCTGGGTTTGAATATCCCGCGCTTTTGAAACGCGCGCGCGAATACTTTTAGAACTTTCACTGTCTTCCCGGTCGCTGATCTCCTCATAACTGACCGGTGGTACATCCACATGCAGGTCGATACGATCCAGTAAGGGGCCCGAAATTCGAGAAAGATAATTATGGATCTGCCCAATACTACAGGAACAGTCGTGATTGGGATCGCTTGCGTAGCCGCAGGGACAGGGATTCATGGCCGCGATCAACATAAAAGATGCCGGGTAGGTAAGGGAAGTAAGAGCTCGGCTGATAGTCACTTGTCCGTCTTCCAGCGGCTGACGCAAGACTTCAAGAACATTCTTTTTAAATTCGGGAAATTCATCAAGAAAGAGGACACCATTATGCGCCAAACTGACTTCGCCCGGGCGGGGAATACGTCCACCTCCGACCAAAGCCGAATCGCTTATGGTATGATGGGGTGATCGAAATGGTCGTCGTGTTATAAGGCTGGTTCCGGAAATATCTTCATAAACCGAATAGACGGCTGTGGTTTCCAATGCTTCTTCTAGGGTGAGATCCGGGAGAATCGTCGGAAAGCGTTTTGCCAGCATGGATTTTCCAGAGCCCGGCGGTCCGATCAGAACAATATTGTGTCCACCTGCTGCAGCTACTTCAAGCGCACGTTTTACATGTGCTTGTCCTTTGACCTCTGAAAAATCAATCCGATGTTCTTCATTTGCCCCGAAAAAACTTTTTACATCAACGACTTCAGGCTTGATTTTGCTACATCCGTTTATGATCTCAACTGCATCGTCTAAAGTATCAGCACCCCAGACAGTACAGTAGCCGGGCATGGCCGCTTCACGGGCATTGGTTTTTGGGACGATAAGATGTTTTTGACGAAAGCGTTTCATACCAAGCGCAATGGGAAGAATACCTTTTGATGGTCGTAACTTTCCATCCAGCGCCAGTTCACCGATACATATATAATCTTGAAGTCGCTCCGCGTCAACCAATTCGTTACCGGCAAGTACTCCAAGGGCCAGTGAAAGGTCAAAGCCCGTCCCTTCTTTTGGTATATCCGCTGGAGCAAGATTTTGTGTAATTTTACATCCCGGCATACGATAACCGCAGGATTTGATCGCGGACAACATACGTGAAAAACTTTCTTTTACGGCTTTTTCAGCCAAGCCAACGATAAAATACTTTGGAGTGCTACGGTCCAAGCGTGTTTCTATTGTTACCTCATAGGCATTGATGCCATGAAGTGCTGCTGAATAACATCTTGATATTGTTCTCATAGGTGAAAAAATAGCTCTTTAAATCAGGAAGTAAAACAGCGTATTTCAGACTGTGATGCAAATCACAAAATGAGATTGAGATCAGCTATCTTTCATTTATCTCTCAAGCGTTAATTATTAAATTCTTAACTGAAATTGTTAGGATTTAATTTTTGAAAACAATATTTTTCAGTATAACAAAAAGGTTATTTTATGCAACGCATTCTTGTTACCGGTGGTGCCGGATATATTGGATCCCATACCTGTCTTCGATTACTTGAAGAAGGATATGAGGTCGTTGTGGTTGATAATTTTAGCAATAGTAAATCAGAATCATTGGAAAGAGTAAAAAAAATAACGGGTAAATCCGCTACGCTTTATGAGGCTGATGTTTGTGATAGAGTAGCTTTGCAAAAGATTTTTGAAGCACATCAAATTGATGCGGTTATTCATTTTGCGGGTTTAAAAGCTGTGGGTGAATCAGTCGAGAAACCTATGGAATATTATTATAATAATGTATATGGAACTTTGGTCTTATGTGATGTTATGGCAAGTGCCGGAGTTAAGAATATTGTGTTTAGTTCATCAGCGACAGTTTATGGTTTAAGCAATAAAGTACCTTTTACTGAAGATATGCCCACATCCGCAACCAATCCCTATGGCAGTACGAAGTTATTTATTGAGCAGATTTTAAGTGATATAAAAGTGGCAAATAAAGATTGGTCTGTTACTCTTTTACGATATTTCAATCCTGTTGGTGCACACAAGAGTGGGCTGATTGGTGAAGACCCCAACGGTATTCCCAACAACCTAATGCCCTATATTTCACAGGTAGCCGTAGGGCGTTTAGAAAAACTACAAGTACTCGGTGATGATTATCCAACGATAGACGGTACTGGTGTGCGCGATTATATTCATGTCATGGATTTGGCTGAAGGTCATGTGAAAGCCTTACAAGGACCAAAAGTTGAAGAGGGTCCGGCAATTTACAATCTTGGCACCGGAAAAGGGAATAGTGTGCTTGAAGTTGTAAAAGCATTTGAAAGTGAAAATGGAATTAAAATTCCTTACCAGATAGTTACTCGTCGTGCCGGAGATGTGGCAAGTTCATATGCCGATGTTTCAAAAGCAGAGAAATACCTTAATTGGAAAGCAAAATTAAATTTACGTGATATGGTGCGCGATTCGTGGAATTGGCAACAAAAGAACCCCAGAGGATATGCATAAAATACCTATTATAGCTCATCGTGGTGCATCCGGTTATGAACCGGAAAACACATTGGCCGCATTTCGTTCCGCTATGGAGATGCAGGCGGACGCGATTGAATTTGATGTCCAAATTTGTAAAACGGGCGAAATTCTTGTATTTCATGATAAGCGCGTAAAAAAAATTACGGGTGCGCGCGGGAAAATAAAAAAAAGAAAATTGGCAGGACTCCGAAAACTTGATGCCGGTAAAGGTGAGCATATTCCTACATTAAAAGAAACATTGGATTTTTTGGATGCCAAAATAGACCTGAATATTGAATTGAAAAGTAAAAACTCCGCATTAGCAACCGCGCTGGTAATCAGGAACAGTATACGTACCGGTAATTGGAAGCCGGAGAACTTTTTTATTTCTTCATTTTTTCATCGTGAGTTGCGGCGTTTTCACGAGATCTGCCCCGAGGTGCCAATCGGTTTATTATACAATGGAAGACCTAAAAAGTTAAAGAAACGTATTCGACTTTTTAATCCTATCGCCGTGCATTTGAATGTTCAAAATATTAAAGAGAAATGGGTACGCCTTGCCCATGATCACGGCTTAAAGGTTTATGTATGGACAGTTGATGATCCTAAAGTAGCAAAATTATTATCAGCAGACGGTGTTGATGGCTTTTTTAGCAATTACCCGGATCGATTGATAAAACATCGTGCTAACTTTAAGGTTTAATATATCGTGCGATATAATCTTTGGCTTCTTTTTTAAGACCGGAATAATCTAATCCAAGCTCCAATATCACTGAAACCAAAATACGAAGTTGTTCCTCGACAGGCATCCGCTTATTAACGACGACGACGCGATTTTCATTGATTACGCAATGTCCACCCGAAAAAGTACCGATCCCGTAAACGACATCCAGTTCTTGCTTGCGTAGAAATGCACTCAATAATTCTTGAAGTTTTTTTGGTTTCATCATTTACAGGAGACCCTCTTCTCCTACAAAAGGCAATGAATCTACAATTTCTTTAATGTTTTCTGATTCAGCGCGAGGGAGTATGAGTAAAGCACCTTCGCTTTCAACGATGACAAGATTTTTTACCCCCAAGCCGAATATCTTAAGATTTTCACTGTAAATATAATTCCCGCTGGAGCGTAACATCATCCCTTTGGAGCGAAAGACATTTTTATTTTTATCTTTTTTTTCGATCTTGTATACGGTATCCCAGCTTCCCACGTCATTCCAACCAAATTCAGCTATGACAACATTGATCCGGGAAGACTGCTCTAGTACACCATAATCAATGGAAATAGGCGTGATCGTTTTCCATTTTTTATGTATCTGGCGCTCATATTGAGGTGTATCGATAATATCACCGATCTCTTGAAGAATAGCACCGATTTCAGGCAAGAATCGATTGATCTTATCAATGATAACTTGCGCTTTCCAAACGAACATACCGCTGTTCCAGAAGAACTCACCGGACTTGAGAAAAAGTTTAGCAGTATTGGGATCCGGTTTTTCGGCAAAAGTTTTTGAATTGTAGATTTGTATATCATTAGGAGCAGTAGCACCCGAGTATTCAACATCTTTATCTACTTGAATATAACCGTATCCGGTTGCCGGGTATGTTGGTTTAATGCCAAATGTAAACAAAGATTTTGTAGCCTTTGCCGCTTCGATAGAAGCTTTTACCGTTGCTGAAAATTTATCAAGATCGGTAATAAGATGGTCGGCTGGGAACAAGCCCATAATAGCATCCGGATCTTTTTTTAACAAATACATGGCAGCAAGTCCAATAGCGGGAGCCGTATTTTTACCCGAAGGTTCTATAATGAAATTATCTTCGGTTAGGGCATCATTTTGCGCCATGATCATTTTTGATTGTTCTTTATTGGTCATGATAAAAATATGATCAAGATCGCTGATTGCATTTAAGCGGTCAATAGTCAAGTTGACCATACTTTTATTGCCAACGATATCTAGTAATTGTTTGGGGTGTTTTTTTCTACTTAATGGCCAAAATCGTTTACCCACACCGCCAGCTAAAATGACACTATAATAGTGTTTCATATTTTCCTCTTTAATTAATTGCCGTGTAATATAGTTTGTTCATTATTTGTTTTCAATGACAATTTTATAAGGTTCCGAAAGCTCCGTATCCCAGCGAGCCCTAACATCAATGCCGGTATCGAGATCATAAAGTATCTCAGGCTTCAGGTAGGGATAAGGTCGCCCTACGTCCCGGTGTCCATTATCATTTCTGTCAATATAATATGAAAGTATATATGTGCCGGGAAATACTTTGTTAAAATTGATCACCTTAGTCTGTATCTCAATGTCATAGCTCTGTCGAGCATTGTGTAGCAATAGTCGAAGACCCTGCAAATCTTCAATATCAAGATCTCCAATAACTGAGCCATGATCGTCTTCAGGTTTCAATTGAAGAGGTACTGAATAAAGTGAATCCGTTATCGTCCAGGACATATTATCTTCAAACGGAATACGAACTTGCCAAGTTCCCTGCCTTTTTGTTTTGCTTGTGGGAAGGGTATAAAAACCGGAAAAATATTTATCTAGAATAAGAGTAGATGTATCGCCGGGAGATTGAAATAAGCCCTCAAGTTTTTTTGAATAAGGTGGAGGTGAAACCAAGAGATATTTTCCCAAATTTGAAAAATGATAAAAACTATCCGGCCAAACAGTAAGCGGGATCATTAAGCTTGTATCTGCAATGGGGATATCAATATGATCAAGCAAAGAAGTTAATTCAATAAAGAAAGTATCTGTTTCAATTTGCTTGTGATAGAGAGTGCACACATTAGCCGCATAAATAATAGTGTCAACATTTAACGAATTGATACGAAAGTTGTCAATATTATTCCACGTAGCAAGTTCTTTCTGGAAGCTCAGTTTGCTTATGGTTGGTTGAATGCTTTCGGCTTGTAGAAGACGTCCGGGAAGAAAATTATCGTAAATAGCTTCAAATATAAGAGTTTTGTCAGTTGTGTCAGGGACAATAGCGGGTTGTGATGGTACGCAAATCCCATCAAATTTTGCTTTGAAGCTGTTGCTTTTATCAAGATCAATATAAGCGGCGACATTGAATTTTTCCAAAGGAAGATGCTCGAAAACAAAATTACCTTCAGGTCCGCTTTGGGTATAGAATTCGGGGTTTAGTAGAATTGAATCCGGATGACTTGTTTTGCGGCTTATAGAGATCACTGCCGTTGTACCTGTCTTTAGGCCGCTTATTTTCCCGGATATGCGGTTTTCCGGCATGTTTTCGCCTGGGGTAAAACTGAATTGTAAGGGCTGGGATAGTCCGTTGCCACGATAGTCAGAAATATTTTTACCAAGAATAATTGTATAAACCACATCGGAATCCCATCCTGAAACGGGAGAGATTGTAATATTCTTACCCCTAACGATGGTGCTCGCAACATCATTGGCTAGTGGAAAAATAGTAATACTTCTTTCTGCGATGTCTGTGTTAAGATTTTCAGAGAAAACAAAACGCAAGTCCAGATCAATCGGGACTAATGTTGCTCCACTTTGTATAGATGATGCTATCAATTCGGGAGGAGTTTTATCTGGAGGCCCACCACCGGGTGCTGACTCGGAGGCGCATTGAACGCATAGAAAGGCGCAAGCAAACAGCGATAATATTGATAAGGTGGTTGATCTCATGCGATAACTTACTCAAGATAAAGGTCAGAAGCAAGAGGACAGTAAACAGTTAAAGTTGAACTTAAAATTGAATAAGGGTCAATTTTTGAATACCAATAATAAATGTTGAATTTTATTGTACTAAACAGTAAAATGACTAACTGACAGTCAATTAATTAATTAAACAAGCAAAACCAAAGGTGTAATATGAAAAAAATTATTTCTTTTTCATTGGCTCTTTTGTTAGCCCTAGTGCTGTTTACCGCATGTGATCCTACCGGTAATGATCCGCTTCATGCCGAACTTCGTTTGGTCCCCATAACAACCGGTGATCTGGCAAAAGCAGTTGTTGATGAAAGAGGGAATCAATATTTACCGACATCGGAGTTATCTGCCGTCATGGCAAAAGCCGCATCAGCAGATATTGATTTCGGTAACATGGCAGCAACAACAACATTACAATATGTGCTCATGAACGTCGGGAATACGGATGTCTATGATATTACATTCGTTTCCAGTGATTTGAAAATTCATCCGATGCACATTCCTTTGATTCCCACGCAAGGCGAAGGTGGTGACTTGATCGCACTACCTATTGTCAGTTTTATAAAAGAGCATGTTATACCTCTTTCAGGTGTTGGTACGCTCTTGGAAATGGAGACAGGAATTTTTACGGACGTTATGACCCTGTGCTATAACTACGATCTTTCTCATAGTACTAGCGATTCAACTTACATAGGTGATAGTCTTATCGTTACCGATACGGTGATCGTTGATAGTTTTGATATTGCCGACGAGTACACCGTTGCAGGCGCAAAAGCCGGAGCGATCATAGAAATATGGGTGTCGGGCGTAAAATGGGAAGAATATGGGGAAGTTGGCAAAGAATATGATTATGGGACCATCCCCATGTTAGACCCAAAAGTTTTGTATCCTTATCAGTCCGATACCATCATTGTAAAGAACACAGGTAACGTAGCAATACCATTAATATTAATTAATTCGTATTTGACAAATTATGATCCGGAGGCCAATATCAAAATTATTGATACGATGATTCAGCCCGGTGCTGAGATCGATCTAAGCGATAAGTTAAGAAATGAATATTTTTTTGCTAACGGAGGTAATGATTTAACAAGAGGCAATATCTTAATATTGGGTGCGGAAACCAACCAACCGTATATATTCTCGCTATTGGATAAGATATGTACAACGGGAGCTTTAGGATTAAGGATAAGCGAATACTATACGAACCCAAGGTAATTGTTATATTTAACGAAAAAGCCGAACATGACGTTCGGCTTTTTTTATATATGAAATATTTTCTTTACATTGTTATTCCAAACGATGACGGTGAAAGAATAAAGAAAGCGATCAGCCAGACAAGAAAGAAGACAACTGAAACAGTACTCCAAACTCTGGCTTTTTTATTTTCTTTACTTTCACCTTCTATGGCGCGAGCTTTGCGGGCGATAAAGAACCCAACAAATGAAAATATTGGGAAGACAAATCCGACCTGCGCCAGCTTCTTGGCAAGTATGGATTCTTCTTTGTTGCTGTAATCAATTTCTTCCGGTTCAATCACATTCAACCAATTGGCGTTGTAAAGTCCGCCTTCTACATTAAGCAAACCGGCCTGATACCATTTTACTCCGCGTTCTTTAAGCAACTTACGGCGAACGGGATTTAGGAAATAGTTCGTTTGTTTAACCCACCATTCCAAAGATCCTGCAAACCGGAGCTTTTCCCAAAGAATATTGATTAGTGCCATGATTCCAATACCGATGACAATAGAGATAATTGTCTCGCCCCAAAGACCGACATTTCTATCATATGTTTTTCCAAATATCCAATCAATGGTAACGAACATAGCAACAAAGTACATAAACTGGATCGTATAGTTTGTAAATGCAACAAAGCCAAAACGACGGATAAATCGGGATTTATTGCCAAAAGGTTTTGCTTTACCACGTAATTCAACCAATCTCAGAATACTCATGATCAGTAAAATACCAAAACCGTTCAACAGCATAAACTGAAAATACCAACCCAACCAGGGCGTACCGAGTATCTCCGTTACCCAACCACGGTGATCCCAAATATGCATATAGGCATTCAGGCCCGAATCAAAGCCCTGGGTGCTTATTACATAAATTATATTAGCGATGACACCAGCCAGACCGACCAAATACATGACCACGCCCACGTTTAATGTGGTTTTTGTAAAGAATTTTACTTTACGTTTTTCTTTTGGCATGGTTAAAAATAGCCCGAATATCGTGCCAATAAAAGATGCGGCAAGATAGGGGAAGACCGGTTCAGGATGTCCGGCCAGCGCCTGGAGAAAGAATACGGAAATAAATCGACCTAAGGAGTCAACGCCTACTATGGGGTATGATGCTTCAAATGTCCCCATTTGAACGGGGTAACCTGGAACAGCAATTTTTGCTAATCCCCAAGCAAGCGGTGTCAGGATAAGAACAACAATAGCCAAAATAATATAAGTTTTTATCAGTTTGTTTTTGTCGCGATATTTTTCTTTTGAAACTAGATAACTGTGAACGATGCCATTTAAAATTATACACCATGCAATGGTATGAATAGTCTCAAAATGATTGAAGCGCCATAATGAATGATCCCATACCCACTTGAAGGGTGCAAGATCTGGATTGGAGGCTGCCTTGAGTGCCAAATGAATATTATAACCGAG
>CAYTLV010000029.1:0-13380 GCA_964438445.1 uncultured bacterium
TATTTTTATACATTGTTACCTGCTGGTGTTTCTATTCTTTTATCAAGTTAAGAACTTTTTCTTCCAATTCTTTTCCTCTTAAGTTCTTTGCTATTATTATTCCTTCTGGATTTATAAGAAAAGTTGTCGGATATCCATGAACTCCATAATCTTCCTTAATCTTATTCGAATCTGTTGAAAGTATCTGAGGCCAGGTTATAGAATTTTTTTCTATTATTTTCTTAAGTTCTTTGGAAGGACTATCTCCAACAATACCAACAATTTCAAATTTGTCCTTATCCGTTTTTTCATAAAGTTCTTTTAGGTTAGGGATTTCTTGTCGAGATGGTCCACACCAAACTGCCCAAAAATCGAGCAATACATATTTTCCTTTTAATTCATTCAAAGAAATTCGAGATTCTGTTGTAAAATCGCTACCCTCAAAAGGGAAAGATTTAAATCCAATCTGAGTAGAATATAACTGATTCTTAGGTAAATTGACTTTCTCTAAAACTAAGGTATTATGATTTTGGTTTATGCCAATATTCTTGTAAATATTTCCTTTTATTTCAATGTATTCGTTTTTTGATATTAAATTTTCATTACTGACTTTATCTCCTTTTTTTAGGCTGTTACCACTTAAAACAATACTGGGATTTTTATACGATAAATCTGTGAAGCCATCCGAACATACGGCAATCTCTGCTCCTTTAAAACTGGTTGTTGAGTGCTGGGGAAAATTACACATAAACATATTGAACTGACTCATATGGGCAATAAAAAGTGGAGCATTCGTTGATACTTTCTTGTTATCAATAAACCTCTCAAAAGATACATTTATTGAATTTTTTTGTGCTAAAGAATCATTATTCAAACTTTTACTTGGTGTCATATTAAAGGGAGTAAATATTTCATCATCACTAAAATCGAGGTTGTTATTTGCGTCGACTACCATTTTTACGACTCCAGTTGAATCCTTACCATAAGCGAATGCAATCTTACATTTCAAAGGTTCTTTAGATAATTCTAAAGTGTCAGGTTTCCAATCCCATGATTTTTGTAGTTCTTCATACCTTTCTTTAGTGATATTTCCAAGAATATAGTTTTGATAAACTGACTGATAAATATTTGTCTCAATATCACCAATTTTCACATCAGTCAAATTTTCTGGTGCGCCTGAAACTTTTAAATATGTTTTTCTCCATTGATTATTTTCATCATCAGAATAAGGCGAAATTTCACCTAAAGCTGAATGAAAATATCCATATCCGTTCTTTTGTGTTAAAGGAAGTTCAATTGTTTTTTGTTTCGAGCAGCTTAATAAGCAAGCTAAGCAAATAGTTAATAATGCTATAGATTTAAATCTCATTTTATTGGTATAATTATATTAATAATAATTTGTTTTCCAGTTTGTTAATTGTATGTAATATCGTTCTTTACACTTGCAGGTAACATCTATGTATGTGTATTACATTTATATTTTCTTTATCTTGTTTTCGTAAGTACATATATCCCTCAAAATCGGCTGTATATATATACCTTTTGTAATTATACAGTAAATCATCGATAGATACTTTCATTTCCCCGCATTCTTATTTATATACTATACAGTTTGAAACATAATTTTCTTATTGTCAAGCAGTTTATCTCTGGCAAACAAAAAATGACCTTCCCCGAAAAACAGGACAGTCTTATATATTAGCATACTTATTCGCAATAAAAGGTCTGGTTTATTGCGAGTTTAATCCCTTCCCTATTGGTATTCAAGGGAGTAATAAAGTAATTCTTGCGACTATGATTGGTTGTAGATTATAAGTCAATTCAATTGGGGAATGATTCGGGATAATATATCCTGAATCACTGCTAACCTTCAGCTACGCAGGACAACAAAGTTCAGGATGACTTATGAAAGGTATTCACTATTTATAACTTATCATTCATCGTTATTCTGAATCATGAATAGATCTCTCGACTTCGCTCGAGATGACACCCCTAAATGAATATCAAACACAGAATATTCGAATGTTCATTATTCATAATTCGATATTCAAAGAAAGTCATCTTTTCCCCCTCTCCTCTTCCTTCTGACTTCTTCCTTCTGACTACCGGCTTCCTGCTTCTATCTACTGGCTACTGGTTATAACATGCGTTCCAAAATCCGATTTCCATGCGATAACTTTGCATGTACAAGATTTTCATTTCTTCACGGATCTTGGCGTTACTGTTCATTGCCGCTTGTTCAACCAGCGTTAACATTTGTTCAACTTGTTCTTTAAATTCATCTCCACTATAAGTATCTAGCCAGGGTTGATAAGGATTATTTTTTATCGAAATATTGTTCAGATGAATTCCAACTTCTCTGTACATCCAAAAACAGGGGAGAAGTGCCGCAATACCATGTTTGTAAGAACTGAGGAACGTAATATTATCAAGAAAATCACCATAATCTTTGCAAGCATTCAATGCCTTCTCGACAGGTGAAATGTTAAATTTTCTGAAGAAATTATCATGCAGCTCTTTTTCAATTAAAAATCCTTTTTCGGCAAAGGATATCAAAATATTTTTGCTGTCAATATCAGGTGCTTTTTCAGCCAGTTGATAGAGAGCCTTTGTGTAGGATACAATGTAAAGCTCATCTTGCTGTAAATAGGTTTTAAATTTTTCAAGAGACAATGTACCTGCCGCCAATTCTTGATTGAAGGGATGGTTTAACATATCTTGATAGAGGGTTTTGCTAAGTTTCCAGAGCTTGGCAACAAATAACATCTTTACTGTTCCTTCCAAAGTTCATGGAAATGATGCACGGGTCCATGCCCATGACCGATCTTGTATGCTGCACCTGCAACGATAGCTGAATGGATATAACGTTTAGCGGATCTTACAGCGCTAAGCAGGTCTTCACCCCGGGCAAGAAATGAAGCAATTGCCGAGGAGATGGTACATCCGGTTCCGTGTGTGTTGGGTGAATCTATACGTTTCGCTTCAAACCAATAAAGCTCGTCGGTTTTTAAAACCAAACAGTCGGGACTTTCTGCATGTTCGAAATGCCCGCCTTTTACAAGAACCGCTTCAGAACCAAGCTGAAGTAAGCGTTTTGCAACTTTTTCAAGATCAGCGCGATCATTAATTTTTTCACCGCTTAAAACTTCCGCTTCGGGAATATTGGGTGTAATAATACAGGCCAGAGGAATTAAATCATTTTTTAGCGCATTAATACTAACATTCTGCAACAGTTTGTCCCCGCTTTTTGCAACCATGACGGGATCCAAAACAATATTCTTAATGCTAAATTCTTTTAACTTCTTGGCAACTTCTTTAATAACTTCGGGTGAGTTTAACATGCCAATTTTAACGGCGTCAACGCCGATATCAGAGATAACGGCATCGATCTGTTTACCGACAAATTCAGCGGGTACAGGATAAATACCTGTGACAGCCGTGGTGTTTTGTGCCGTTAAAGCGGTAATGGCACTCATGCCAAAGCAACCGAGTGCCGAGAAGGTTTTTAGGTCCGCCTGAATGCCGGCGCCACCGCCGGAGTCCGAACCGGCTATGGTTAATACGCGTTTATATGTTTTCATGTATCTCACTTTTAAAATGGTCATAACCTGATGTGTTAAAATTGAACGCTTTTCCATTTTTCAGATAGACCAATGTGTTTGACTGATTAATATACCCAATGGGGTAAAGTTCACGACGAAAATTTTTCTTAAATGTGGATCTTATGTCTTCAAGTGCATCTTTTTTTATTGTACAAAGCAGACAATAATCTTCGCCGCCGGTAACTGCAAAACGCAAAGCATCCCATTTGTATTCATCACAAATATCTGTCATGGTGTTGGACATCGGGATGTTTTCCAACTCAATTTTTGCTCCAACTTGGGATTGTTCCATAATGCGTCGAAGATCAGAATCAATACCATCCGAAACATCGATCATGCTTGTTACACCTTCTTGATTTCCAAGAAAGGCTCCTTCTTCAAGATGGGGACGTGGTAAATTATGCGCCCGATATAAAGCGCGTTCATTGGGGGTTCTTATGTCTAATTTTTTTAAGATAAAGTTTAAGCCGCAGGCTGAATCTCCCAGCTCGGACGTAACACAGATCACATTTTCGGGTTTGGCTCCCGACCGCAATTTGATATGCTTATTTTCTACTTTGCCAATGACGGCGATGTTAATGATAAGTCCATGTTTCGATTTGGTTGTATCGCCACCCAAAATAGGGGTTTTGCTTTGCCTTGCAAGAAACGATAATCCTTCATAGAAATCCTTAAGCCATTCCACGGTAATATTTTCAGGAATGCCAAGGGAGATAAAAGCGTTTTGTGGTGTTCCTCCCATGGCGGCAATGTCACTTAGATTGACGGCCAGTGATTTTTGTCCCAGTTCAAAGGCTGAAATTTTATCAAAAATAAAATGGGTGTCTTCAATGAGCATATCGGTGGTAACGATTTGACTTTCATTTTCAGAAAGTGGCGTAACGGAGCAATCATCACCGATGCCGATGACATTTTCTTTTAGATGTTCAAAGAAGGGACCCGCGATTGTATCAATAAATCCGAACTCACCTATGTCACTTAATTTCATTTTTCCCTAACGTGATTTGTTCCAAAAGGTCTTGTGCTGCCACTGCCGGGTCGTCTGCCGAACAGATGGCCGACACAACCGCTATTCCATCTGATCCAGAGGCAATGATCTCGGCTGTGTTTGCTTTGTTAATGCCTCCAATGGCAACTAAAGGGTGTCGTGATATCTTGCGAATGTCGCGGATCCCGTCGAGCCCCAGTTCATGATAAATATCGGTTTTGGTTGGTGTGGAGTAAATGGGACTAAGCCCAAGATAATCCACATCCAGTTTTTCGGCATCAAGAGCATCTTGCACACTTTCAACAGATAAGCCAATAATGGCATCAGGTCCCATCAATTTGCGAGCGAGTTCGTACGGCATATCACTCTGTCCAATGTGTAAACCGTCGGCTTTAACGGCAAGTGCGATATCTATACGATCATTAATAATAAGTGGAATGTTCAGGGGCTTAAGAAAATTTGAAACGTCTTGAGCGATTTCAAGAAATTCCCGGGTAGAGCACTCTTTTTCGCGGAGTTGCACGATGGTCACGCCACCTTTTACAGCGGCTTTGATCACATCTTGTAAAGACCTTCCTTTTGAAAGGTCTCGATCTGTAACAAGGTATAAACTATAATCTATGTTTTCCATATTCTAATTTCTGGCTTCTCAACCTCTAAACTTCCTAACTTCTTAATTTCTTCTTCACATCGTCTTCACTCATATTGTAAAATGCATCCAGCATATGCAATTGCAAGGTACCGGGCCCGGTTGCCTTTTCGGCAGCCATCTCAGCGGCAATACCCATGACAGCCATGGCTGATGCGGCGGCCTGAAGTTTGTCTTCAGCGACTGCCACAAACGCACCTGTCAAGGCACTTGCGGTACAACCCAGCCCTGTGACTTTTGGCATCATGTCATCGCCACCTTCAAGCGTAATGACGTTATTACCATCGGTCAAATGGTCAATTTTTCCACTGATCGAAACGATGCAATGATATTTTTTAGCCAGAACTTTTGCTGCATCCAGAGCTGATTCGGAACTTTGTGTACTATCTACACCCTTTGTTTTGACGGCAGCATTTTCTAAAGCCATGATCTCGGAAGCGTTGCCTCGGATCACACTTGGGTTACCTGCCGATAAAAGCATTAAACATGTATCGGTACGATAAGGCGTTGCACCGGCTCCTACAGGATCAATAACAATTGGAATACCTTTACGTTTTGCGGCCTTAATTGCCTTGATCATGGCATCTACCCATCTTGGACTGAGTGTTCCGATATTGACAACTAAAGAAGAGGCGATTGTAACCATATCTTCAACTTCATCTACAGCATGTGCCATAACGGGGTAAGCGCCAATAGCAAGAAGGGCGTTTGCGGTTGTATTCATGACAACGTAATTTGTTATATTGTGGACAAGAGGGCCTTTATCTTTGACGTTTTTTAGATCATTCCAAACTTGATTTGCTTTCATTGTCTATGCTTCCTTTACTGCTGATATTGCAACATAATCTCCACGGTTATAACCGGGAACCGGTTCTTCTGCCTCTATGTCTGAGTAGACCGGATGTTTGGTCAGGGTTTGTGCAAATTTAAAATCCACAAATCCTGAATTTTCTAATAGCTCAATTTTTTCCGGGGTAGAACGCCAGTTAGATTCTGCAACGAATGCTATGGGATACGCATTAGGTGGTTTTGCACCTGCGAAATAAGGGTGATCCCAGGTTTTCATTTCTTTAACAAGGTTATAAAGTAAGCCATATGAACTTTCTTTTGGGACATCTAAAACCAAGACCTTACCACCGGGTTTCAATGCGGCATAGGCTTTATTAAAAGCTTTTTGCAGGTCGTTAATGTAACTGGGTGTTCCGTTAAATATTACGGTATCATATTCCGTATCACCAAATTCTATGTCTTCGGCCGTGCCAATGCGGACGTTCATGCCGCGCTCTTTTGCGATCTCTGCCATGTCTTCGGCGGGTTCTATGCCTTCTTCAATGTTTATATTGTAATCTCTTTTGAGAATAGCTTCAAATAATCCACTACCGCAACCAATGGATAGTGCCCGTCCGGGATTATCCAAGAAATGTGCCAATAGCGAAACTTCAGATTGTAGGACATTTTCATTTTTCAGGAACCATTCATCGTAAGCGTTTGCAAATTGAGCAAAAGATCCCTCGTTAACTTTTTTACTCATTTTTTGGGTATCCCCAGTTGGTTTAATCATATAGCAATAAGGGAGGATATTTTTCCTTTCCCTTCCCATGTTTGCGATGAAGTGATCGCAACGATAATTTATAAACAATCTTTAAATAATACAAGGTACAAGAAGAAAGATCAAAAAGCGTTTCTTTCTCCCTTGTGTTTAATGCGGACGAAAGTGTTCAAGAGGGAAGTATCAGCTTTATTGATTTTGGGGACAGTAGCTATGTAAGCGATTCACTAGGGGCTGAATTAAATGTATCTTCAAGAAGAGGGTACATTAAGTTTACAAATATCACTCGCATTACCACAATTCCTAATGAATTTAAACTCAACCAGAATTATCCGAACCCTTTCAATCCTATAACAACAATATCATATGATCTTCCACAAGCCTCAGATGTGAAATTGAATGTATATGATATTACTGGAAGACTCATACAAACTCTGGTTGATAAAAAACAAAGCACAGAACAATATTCAGTTAGATTCAATGCCTCTCAATATAGCTCCAGCGTCTATTTTTATCGTTTTCAAACAGATGATTTTGTACAGACCAAGAAGATGCTTCTAATAAAATAATCCCATAAAAAAAACTTCCCATTACTGGGAAGTCGAGAGTACGCCATCTAGCCCCGAACGATCGGGGGAACCTAGAACCAACGGATTAAGAGTACAGTGGAGAGCCTTTATCCATGCGGGTTTTAAGCCTGCCCTTCGAAGCCTGGGCGTAGAAGGGGTTCATGTGTACCAAAATGTGGCTGGTGAATTTGATTTTGTGATTTTGGGTGTGTAAGTGCTTTAAAATACAGGGGTTTAGAAGTGGATAGATTACTTATAATGAGGTATAATGTATACTATTAGATTAATCTGTCCGGTTTTAGAGATAAGGTCCATAGAGAGAAAGTCAAATTAATTGTCTGTCCAAACTACTTATCTTGCCCCTATGGTTAAATTGATTTTTTTAATTAGATCACCATTAATATCCACCACATAAATTTCATCATTAGAAGTATAAACAATCATTGTGCCGTCTGGTGACCAAGAAGGGTAATCTCCAGAAATCTCTAAAGACGTATTAGACTGGTTATTAACGTTATATATAGTGATTATACTTTCATCAGAATATACGATTTTCGTACCATCCGGAGAGTATTTTAGATATAACATAGTATATCCTGATGTAGTTATTCTCTCCCAATTGCTACCATTAATATCCATAATATAGAGATGGTACCCCTCTGTATAATTATTTACTGGATCTACAGTATGAATGAAAGCGATTTTATCACCATTGGGAGACCATGATGGCATACCTTCATAATACAAATTGTTTGTTATTCTTATATCCCCACCAGTTCCATCCGAATTTACTATATATAAATTTGCATTTGCTATAGTTGTTCCATTTGCTTCAAAGGGGCTATCTCTATATGATTCAAACACGATTTTGTTGCCATCGGGAGACCATGAAGGCCAAGCTTCCCCATAGGATTCACAAGTATACCCATAATCATCTTCTCTGGGAATATCGTGTATACTGGCCTTGGAAAGGTCAAGGTCAGTAAAGATGCCGTCTAAACTACAAACGCCATGTAATTTATAGCCAAAATAATGGCTGTTTTGGGCTGCACAAAAACCATAATCGGGTGCAGTATCCAGAGAGTGCTTACATATCCTTAAACGTCTTGCACGAGCAAAGCGACAGATGGGAATTGGCACAGAATCTATTAAATAAGTATCTTCAGAATCAGTTAATTTCTTAGCAAGATACTTTTGAGCTTGTTAAATATAATGTGCTAAAAAGCGGCGCCGTCTGTTAAATTGCGAACGGTCAATAAGATTGGTAAAACATGATGCGTAATTAGATTTTAATTTATGAAACAAAAGATTCTCACTGCTAATGGAAATAGCTTCTGCTGTAATGGAAAGAGTAATGAGTTCAAGGTCTGAAAATTTAGGTTTCCTACCTGATTTGAAAATATTTCCGTCAGAATCGATAAAATTGCTTAAAGAATCTTTGACAATGGGAAATATTTTGTCGAAATTTGTTTTGAGGTTGTGCATAATAACTACTCCTTATTAATTGTTTTTATTATACTTACAGTTTAATAAATTGTAGCAACATGCACACCTCTTTTTTTATTCTATTTCACACAACGGGTTATATATAAGAAAAGCTTTGAAAGTTTATTCAGCACTTCGAGCCAAGCGAAAGCCTACGTAGCTAAATACATTGACTTGGTAACTATGGTATACATAGCCAATTTGCAGAACAATAGGATAGTAGCCCCAGCTTCCGCCCCGAGACACACGAAAATACTCGGAATATAACGGATTACAATCAAAACACCACTCCCGAATATTGCCACTCATGTCATAAAGACCGAGAGTATTGGGTATCTTACCCTTTACTTCATGCGTTGACGAATCACTATTTGAACAATACCAAGCTACAGCACCCGTTGCTGCTGCATTATTGTAATCCGCTGTTGCTCCGCTGGCTGAATTTCCTTTGGTAAACCAAGGGTCAGTATATCTTCTTTGTATATATACCGTATTGGTTCTATCATCACCCCGCCATCTGGCCGCAAACTCCCATTCATTGCTGGTTAACAAACGAAAACCTGTTGCCGTTGCTTCGGGGATCACTGCGTTACATTGCTCTATATTGCTATCTCTGGAATCTCTGATCGGTATTCCGTTGTCTTTGTACACTATGGTTAAACAAGTTCCGTTTTGTGCATTATACCACTCGGTCAGTGCATTGCTCCATACCATGGCATCCTGCCAATTGATAGTAGTTACCGGATGTTGTTTGTTCCCTACCGGACTTGAGCTATCATTATTGTTTGTTCCACCCTGTCTTCCGGTATTTGCAAAACTGTAACCGCCGCTGGAAGTTGCCCAATTATAGACCTTTTCCCACAGCTCATAGGTTACCTCGCTTACTCCGATCCAGTAAGAATCATTTACTGTTGCTCGTCTTGAATCACCCGTTCCAATAGGGATTATATACTCCCCTCCGGGTACATAGGACATTTTAAAACTTACCCCGTTGGCAGTATAGGTTTCTTTAGCAGCCGCTGCTAAGGACCACTTAGCATACAAGGTTACATCAGCATTGCCCATAGAAAATGTGTCTCCAACGGCATAATTTGTTCCGGTGCCATCAGATTGGGTATTCCAATCCGCAAAGGTATAATCCGTTCTTACAAGATTCCCGATATTGCCAAGTATGGTTACTTCTGCCTCTTGTTCATAATTGTTTGTATCGAGCGGCACGTTGCCACTGGTATGGTTATTACCGTTGTAGATTACCGTATAAGTGGGTATAAAAGGATTAAATATGTTTAGACAACTTGTAAATATTAAAAGTGCGGTAATTAATAGTCCCAAAATGCTGATTTTCTTAACCATTGTTTAGCCTCTCTTTATATATAGTTCGTTCATAGGCGGCTAAATTCCATACTAAAATAGTATATAAATTTGTGACAGTTACTACAAGTAATATATTTTTAATTGCTACAAAAAAACCAAAGATTTAAAAGGTTATTTTTAATACATGTTTTTGTATTAATTTTCCTGTCATCGTTCAGTGCCTAAAAGGATACCTGAAACTGCTTAGATGTGTAGGGATATTTACCATCAACTATTTAGAGAATTTCTGATGCCGGAGAACACTGCTTTTATTTAAGCTTGACAAAAATTTCCAAAGAGCGTAGCTTTAGAAAAATAAATACATGAAGGTACTCTATAAAAAAACAATGTATTTTTGTCTTTAGTTGCTTTTTATTCTTTAGCGCAATACATGCTCAAGTCTGGGAACAAACTTATAATGAGATTACTGAAGCAGGCGGTTATTCAATAACAACAATTTGTGAAACAGAAATTGGCTATATTTACGCTACCGAAACCGATATTTCCTCATTTTCTCTTTTTAAGGCAAAAAAAGATGACGGAGAAATCATCTGGCAAAAGAAATATCGATTATTACGTTATACTTATGCTGATAAAATAATGACCATAACAGAAGGAAAAATCTTAATTGTAGGAAGTACGGGTGATATTAGTAAAAACATGATAATTATTACCGATAGTTTAGGAAATGAATTAAAAAAGAAAATTTGGTGGACGGGCGAAATAGGGTATGGTGGTCTAAGAAAAGCGGTTCAAAATGAAGATAGTACTTATACGGCATTAGGTTGGTCAACTGGAAACCGTTTTTCTCTTGTAAAATTTAACGAGGATCTTGAGATTATTTGGGAAAAATCGTATTATGTAATAGAAGGAGATGTTTATGCACAAAATATTATCAAAGATGGAGAAAATTACATGGTTTTTGGAGTTTTATGGGGTTCACTTAATGCTTTAAGAACTGGGTTAATAAAAATTGACAAAGATGGCAATATTATTTGGCAAAAAAAATATCCTGAATATTCTTTTGCTGGTTCATTAGCAAGCTTTATAAAATTATCAAACGGATATTTAGCTTGTAGTCTTTCAAGACATAATGGTAATTCAGGTCCTGATTACGCGGCTCTTATGAAAATGGACAAAGATGGCAATGTGGTATGGTTTAATGATTGTATTTTGGATTTCTTAGACTTTGGATGGATGTTTAAAGTCTGGGAAATAAACAACGAGTATGTAGGGGTTGTTAGAGCCCGACCATGGCCCTATCCAGAAACTTATGTTGTTAGGCTAGATACTTCTGGAAATGTAATTGGATATCAAAAATGGAACCGAATGCATGCATCTGACGCCATTTTTACTCAAGACCAACACTTGTTAATTGGAGGCGGAAACGGTTGGGGTAATTGTAAACCATGGGCTTTTAAAACCTGTTTACCAACAACTGATATTATCCCCATGGTAAAAGAATTTAAATTATCTCAAAACTACCCCAATCCCTTCAATCCCACTACAACACTACAATACGGTCTTCCGGAACAATCAGACATTAAACTCAATATCTTTGACATAACGGGCCGTAGGATCAAACAATGGAACATCTCCAATCAGCAACCAGGCTGGCACGAAGTGATCTGGGATGGAACTGATATGAATGGGAATACTGTTTCGACCGGGATTTATATTTATAGTCTGCAGGCAGATGATTTTGTAGATACGAAGAAGATGGTATTCATGAAATAGTAACTGGTGACTGGTAATTAGTGACTGGTTAAAATCAAAATGCCTCTCTTGTCGAAAGACCGGAGAGGCTTTTTTAATGCCAAATTGATTTCAGAACAAGGAACGCTGATTTTTGATTTTCTAAGTAAATATTTTCTTCCACTTCCTCCTTCGCCAAGGCTACGGAGGACAGGCAAAGTTTACTTCGTTAATCGATTGTACAGTGTTCGATATTCATTATTCCGCTCCCGTTCTCTCCCTCTCTCCGCTTCTTCCCCGCGCATTTTGAAACGCCCCAAAACATCTTTCTCAAAAAAGTATCTATAAAACAAAACTCCCCAAGATAGGGGAGTGAGATGTACGCCATCTAGGACTTTCCCAAAGGGACCCCTTCGGGGGAACCTAGAAGCAACGGTTGTCTGACTAATGCTAATGTTCTTTATTTGCTAAATTGATCTCAGAACATCGATTAACGATATTTGAATTTCGAAGTAAATATTTTTTTCCACTTCCTCCTTCGCCAAGGCTACGGAGGACAAGCAAAGTTTACTTCGTTAATCGATTGTACAGTGTTCGATATTTATTATTCCGCTCCCGTTCTCTCCCTCTCTCCGCTTCTCCCCCTCGCATTTTTAAACGCCACAAAACATCTCTCTCAAAAAAGTATCTATAAAACAAAACTCCCCAAGATAGGGGAGTCGTCGTACGCCATCTAGGACTTGAACCTAGAACCAACGGATTAAGAGTCCGGTGCTCTACCAATTGAGCTAATGGCGCATATATAGTCAAGAACCAAGAGTCAAATTCCAAGAATCAATTAAAGATACAAGTATATCTTGATTATTGTTTCTTGCCTGCCCTTCGCCCCGAAGCTTCGGGGTAGCGAAGAAGGGTTTCTTTTATTCGTACGCACGAAAGGGTTTGAACCTTCGACCTTCGGAATCGGAATCCGACACTCTATCCAGCTGAGCTACGTGCGCAAGTATCAACCTTAAGGTTGAGTGTTGTTCTTTCAATAAGCCGTGTAATATAATTTATTTCTTTTGTGTTTCAAAATGAAAATTTGGAGTAAGTAAGATGTAGAGGTGTAGAGTGTAAAGGTCAACCTATATACCCTTATACCCTATGCCTTTATACCTATATTTTAAATGCCCCGGTAACCCAATGCATTTTATATATTTTAAAATGTATTTATTTTATTACCATGCGATAGACCGAGTTTGCCCGTATTAATTGTTTACTGACAAAGTCATCGTGATATTTTCCGTTGATGTAAAGTTCGGTTTGGTCGCAGTAAAACGGACTCTTGGGAATTCCCGAGATACCCGTTGGAATGACAGTCTTGGATCTGTCCCAATCATCTGTGGTATAAATATGACGGTGCGATGGACCGTGCTTGATCTTGTACGGATTGTAGTAACGAAAGGCAGAAGACGCCACGGTAAAGCAGTCACCACCCATGCGATAAGGACCGCGATTCAAATTAAACA
>CAYTLV010000030.1:0-3316 GCA_964438445.1 uncultured bacterium
ATCATCAAAATCATTATTGACCCGGCGTAATATTTCCCAGCTGACACCCAGATCTGATGAACGGGCAACCCCGTCAGCAGAACCGATCCATAGAACATCTTGATCATCTTCGTGGACACAATATATATTTTGTGTTAAAAGAAATTGGCCGTTTGCGTCCTGGATATTACCCATTTCTACCCAATTCCATCCGTCTGCAGAATACCAAAATCCTTCTTCTCCGGATACATATGCATGTCCTGCAGGTGCAGAAAAAGCATTATATAAGCGGGTACCTTCCATTTGGGGTTCCCAAAAAAGCATCCCGTTTGCATTTCGGTTTGATACTGCCAATCCCTTGTCTTCTGTTGATTGGGTTGCTAGTGCAACACCATATATCGTACCCTCATCGGATTGTGTCAGATCAACAATAAAGTTACCTGAAATACCTGAATTTTGAGCGGTATATTTTATCCAGGTTTCACCTTCATCATAAGAAATATTTATCCCATTTGCCGTTCCGACGGCTACCGTATCTCCTTTTATACTCAAAGAAAAAGCACGGTGATTCAAATTGCTATCAAAACCTAAAGCGCCGGCTGTAGGACTAAGGTCAAAATCCAAAATCGTTTCTGAATTTAACGCATCATAACGATCCGGAGGTAAAACAACCCGTTGCCAGGTTTCACCATTATCGTAGCTTTTTCTGGTACCACCGGCAAAATTTGCCGACCAAAGAACCGTATCTCCTGCTCCTGTAAGTTGTATCGCAAGATCATAGGTCAAATTATTAATTTTAGACGTAATAGGAAGTGCCGAAATACTATCGCCGAACACTGCCTCCAAAGTATCGTATTGACCATCTGTAGACTGGGGGAATCTCTGCCATGTTCGTCCACAATCCGGTGAATAAGAAATACCGTTCCCTTTAGGATAGTCAGTATAATAGCTACCTTCTATCACAGATGTATCGTAAGCCGTTGCAACCCATATATGTTCACCAAGAGTTGTAAGACCCGTGACTGCACCATATGAAACTGTTTCACTATTTGGATAATAAGTGTAAATGTTTTCGCCCCGATCATAGCTGATGGATAATCCGTTACCACTGGCAAATAAAAAGGTTGAATCATCCATTTGAACAATATCGGTAATGGCATTGCTTCCAAGACCCTCATAAACCAATGTATCGGCTAATTCATATGAATAAACTAAAGGAGAAGCAAATGCAAATGCAAAAAATGCGATCAGTGTAATTATAATTATTTTTTTCATGCCTTACCTCACCACCACGGAGTCAAGGCTCCAGTCTGAGAAATTTGACGCCGTATCTTTTACCCTAAAGCGGAAATAATTTGTTGCCGCTAAATTTGTCGAGGATATTTGCAAGCCTGTTGAGAAAATGCCATCTCCAGAACTTACATCTCCCAAAGTACCGATATCATTCAAGGAATAATCGGAACCCCATTGACCTGTGCTATTGCTCTGAACTTGGAAATAAGCATTAATAACATCGTAAACACCATTGGGGTCATCAACCTCAAGGTAAATCAGCAAAGCTTTTGTTCCGGTTAGAGGTCGTACAATCGTATCAGGCATAGTGATCTCAGTAATGACAGGTGGCAAATTAGCAATCACGTTCAGGGTATCAAAGTAACTAAGGATAACCACACCCGAATCAAGGATATCATATTTAACGCTTATACTTCCATTAATGGAATCTATTCTGTTTAATGAGATATTGCGCGAGAAAATATGATCATACCGTAATGCATCACCATTTAAGGCGGAGTCATTTAAGGTCAATTCCAATGTTGTGATATCAAATCCTGTCAGTGTCAACTCTGCATTTAATTCTGCAATGGGTTCGTCATACATTACCATGAGTTCACAATGTAATTCCTGACGCAAAGTATTATAACTTAACTGAGCATCTGAAAATTCTGGAACGGGATAGGTAATATCCGCAAGGTCTTCGGGATAGGTCGGACCGCAACCCCACATGAGAAGAAGGGCCATTACGATGGCGACCGGGATCAATTTATGCTTCATTCTTTCTCCATAAGACCGCTGAAACTGCGATCCATTCTTTCTTTCGTCGTATGTTGAGTATCTTATACCCACGTTCCTGCAATGCGTTCCTGATTTCTTTTCGATGTACATTCAGCAAACCCGCTAAAATTACACGATTCGGTATCTCTTTTGCAATGCTAAAACGCTCTAAAAGTGGTAAAATAATATGTTTTTGGATATTGATCAATGCAAGATCGCCGGGAAATGAATCCATAGCTAAAATATCCCTGATCTCCCATGTGATCTCTTCCAGTTTATTTTGTTTGAAATTATCATTTAAATTGTCTTTGATCTCAGGATCATTATCTATGGCATGAACACGTTCCGCGCCCAACTTCATCGCTGCAATGGAGAGAATTCCGGACCCGCACCCCAGATCAAGCACCTCATCACCGGGAATTAGAAGCCCTTTCATCAATTTCAAGGCTAGATATGTAGATTCATGTGTTCCGGTGCCAAATGCGTTACCGGGATTAATAATGATCTTCTCATGATTTTCCGGAATTTTATCCACTTGCCATGGGGGTGTCACCCATAAGCTATGGTTGATACGTATAGGTTGAAACCCATCAATCCATTCCTGATCCCAATCACAACCGTCTAGTTTTGTTATCTCCCATTCGCCTTGTGGAAAGGTTTCATGAAGCTTTATAATTAATTTTTCTCTGTTTTCCCAAAGATCCAGAATAGTGAGAAAATTATTTGTCTCTTCTACACTCAAAATATCCCCGGATTCCATCAAAACATCCAAAGCTTCAGCTGTTTTGGCATTTTTTAAAAATTTTATTTTTATATAATCTTGATACATTTAATAATAGCTTTTCTTCTGTAATAATTTGAAATCTTTCAACAAACTTGATTTAGCATTCAGCCGGATAAAGAAGCTATCCCCGGGATCCCAATCGATCGCAAGGGTCCAACAATGCAAATCGCGTATTAAACTGATTCGCTGGTCGGTGATCTTTTGTTCCAATACATCGAAATTAATTCTATAACTCCCGGACCATTTGGGTGTCAAATTTGCCTTTAGAGTCGCATTTATTAATAAACTATTCTGAATATCCAAAGGATTGCTCGCTCTTGAAACAAAGGAAAGGCTGGAACTGACACTCCATTTTGAAAAACCGGCATCAGCGTTTATTGCCGGACCGCTAATATTTTCTGGCTTAAGCTCTATATTATTCGTATCGGCCGGAGTTGATGAACCTTGTCCTTGTTTTTTATTTTTTTCTTTAAACTGTATTCCCGTTCCGGCGCGGAAGTA
>CAYTLV010000030.1:3416-13017 GCA_964438445.1 uncultured bacterium
CTTGAGAAATAATCATATTCAACCAAATTGCTATCAGTGCCAACACCATGAAAAACATAATTGGGATTATCAGACTGATCAGGACGATAAACATAGTTCAAGCTCACGTTCATGGTATGCCTGATAGCTTTTAAGCGCCATATATTCAAATTAAAAACACCATAAAAAGTGGTACTTGCAGAGGTTCCCAAATTGAAACGCCCACGGCGTTTGAAACCAGTAACATCCTCGATAACAACATACCCATTCGAATCAACTAAAGCAGAATCATTCTGCATAACAGGCGCCTTGTACAGAGTGGTCCAGTCTTCATAATAATTCACATAGGGTGAAATATTGAGAAACCCGAATAATTTATTGCTATACTGAACTCCTGCGGTCGTCTGAAATTTATTTTTCTTGGTATCATTAAAAAGCGAATCCGATTCACTCCAAGTATGATTCATTCTGTTGGTCAAATTACTTGATATATTATACGTAAACTTATGGTACCATTTTTCAGGGGTCGTATTACTTTTTCTTTTAAAGATACTTGCCCGTGATTTTGTCATAGAAAACTGCGGCAAATAGCTTGTTGTTGTTCCGGTCAGTAGATCTTGAGTATGTGAAGCATTGATGCTTGTACTAAATGGGCCTAATTTTGTCTTGAAAGTTGCTCTGGAGACCATTTGCTGCTGCAAACGCTCATCTTTATCCAATTCTTCAGAATATCTTGTAGCATCATTGGTAAAGCTTCCATTAATATTCAAACTTGAATTCTGACCGATATTTTGAGGGTGATTAACCGATATTTCGTAGCCTTGCTTTGGAGAACTGGATAAAAAATTGTTCCAATACTTCAATGTCACGTATCCACCTGAAATGTGATCCCGCCAGGCATAACGCTGGCGAAGTTCCGCTTTGACCCCAAGACCATCATAAAAATCCACTAAAACCCGTACATCATAATAATCGTTGGGTGCCCAATAATAGCCGGCTCCTTCCAATCCCCAACCCCAGCCTTTCGATAAATAATTCACAAACCCTGGAATGATCCATCCACTACGTCGTTTCCCCTCTTTAATGGATACAAATAAACTTGGAATGTATAAAAGAGGAATATCCATGACCTTTAAGGTAATATCCTGTGCAAAAACACGATCTCCGGGAATGACCTTCATTTGCTTCGCTTCAATACAAAAATGCGGTTTTTCAAGGTCACAAGTTGAGAAAATACCATCCTTGATGTAGAGGGGTTCTTCTTCTGTCTTTAACACCGTTTTACCCTGATAATATCCTTCTTTGAACGTGGTCTTTCCCCGGGTTATCTTGCCCCGTTGAGTATCAAGATTATATTCAAAAAGGCGGCCATAAACTGGAGCATCGTCATTTTGGATAAATTCCGGTAGATCATTTCCTTCCCCCGGCATGGCATAAAGAATATTGGTTTCCCAATCGATCTTCATGGTATCCGCGCTTAACTTGATATTTCCATAATTCATTTTTGATGCCGGATAGATGAACATATTGTCATCCGGTATACTGTAATGAGCTTCATTTCCAAAATAAAATACAGACGTATCCATTTCTGTATAAGATGTGTCGGGATCAAAACGCCCTTCCACCCCGAAGATCGCAAACAAATCTGAAACATCTCCCTTCTCGAACATAATATGAACCGTATCTGAAGTCATGTGGTTCATACCCTTATAAACAGAATCCTTAAAAACATGATAATCCGATGTTACCATACCCGATATATCCATCCATTCAGGTTCATCATTGCGATTAAATTCCAGATGCAGATATTTGCCCGTCATATGACTTACTTTTTCGATCAATATATCTGTTGAATCGCCAATAAAACCTTCTTCACTCATTGTGACCCGTGGTTCACGCGGTGCAATCAGCTTACCAAGATGTTCACGATAAAAGTCCAGATGCATTTCGGGTCCGTACATATCAATTTGTTGATATTCTAAATGGGCATTGCCATAAAATTCCACGGTTTGCAGAGAATCATTGTAAAACAAAGAATCACACCATGCTGATGACGAATCCTGAATAACATAAACACTATCTGTAGCAATCAACCATGCCTCTTCCATATTACCGATCATTTTTCCCGCAAAGACTTCAAAGCGCTTCTTACCATTATCTAATGTCTCATAAACAGAGGCATTTTTATGTCCAAAAAATTCATCAGTATCCAGACGATATTCCAACTCTGCACCGCGCATGGTAATATTGTTGACCGTATCACTCATCATTGCTTCACCATATAACCATGCACGATCATTGTTCTGGTCAAATAAAAGAGAATCAGCATAGGCATAAGAGATGCTGTCTTTGATCTCCACATCGCCTTTTGCGAGATAAACGTCATCATCTAAATTACCATATAATGACAAAGCTGAAAATTGACGACTGTCATACAGGATATTCAAGGCAGATGATACGTTCAAGTCTTTTGTATCAGTATAATACTCGCCTTCTTTAAATTCAACGGTAACGCTATCATCAAAAATGCGAACATTACCAAACAGGCGCAGAAGATCCAGATCAGTGTATTGATATACCCGATCGGCAAAAAGATGAATATCACCCTGTATTAAGTGAACGTCCTTATCAAACATAAGATATGTGCCTTCGGATTTATCGCTTCCTTCGGATATATCTTCAGTCACTTTTTGCATGGTAGCTGCATGCAGAAGTTCGATAGGCTCGGACTCCGCAAAAGCAACTCCCAGCATGAGCAAAGAAGCTAGAATATACCTTAGGGTTTTCATATTGTTTTGATGCACTGCGCTCGCTTTTTGTTTCCACAAGTACTAAATCTTTAAATATAATGTCTTTTAAAACAAAAAAGAAGATTGTTATCACATTTATCCCTTAAGATATGGCCACATAAAAAGAGAGAAAACGCTGTTATTTCGAGGGAAATATCAATATTATTGGGCATGCTACTGACAGGCGCAAATATACTATTGATAGAACAAAACCCCCGGGTAATCGACAGCATTAAACAAGTTGTTAAAGAGCCGTATTCTCTTGATATTGAGATAAATGCAGGCTCAGGTATTCAAAAAGCATCATTAAAAGAATATGATATTTATCTGATCGCCAGTAAGCTTCCGGATATGAAAGGTATTGATGTTCTAACAAGTATTTTAAAAATATTTCCTGACGCTATTTGTGTTATGATGGATCATGATCCGGATATTGATGCGGTTATGCAATCTGCTCATATGGGTGGATATGATTTCTTAAAGATACCCATCAAGCATGAAAAACTTGAACGTCTAATTTTGCGTGCTACCGAACGTAGATGGTATATTCGAGAAGCAAGACGTTTAAAAGAAGAGAAAATTTCAAGCCTATTAGCTATCTCCGAAGAACAGTCTCGACTTCGATCTGTCATCAACTCAATTGATGATGGATTGATGATCACAAATAATCGTCGCGAGATCATTTTTACCAACCCGCGTTTTCACAAATTGATCGATGTCAAACGTGAGATCCTTGTAGGAGAAAAGATCTTTGATATTATTCCCCGAAAATTGCAAATACAAATCGATACAATTCTTGACCGGGATCAAAATACCTGTTCGATAAAAGAAGAAATCGTAATCGAACCGCCCGCTAAATTAGTGGTTTTAGCCAATTCCACCCCTATTCTTGATGATGATGGCAAACAGTTGGGCGTGGTTTCAGTTCTTCGGGATATCAGTGAAATGAAAGCTCTTGAGCTATCGAAATCCGAGTTCATCAATATGGTTGCCCACGAGTTGAAAGCTCCGCTGGGCGCGATCAAGGGCTATCTTGAGATGATTATTGAAAAGCAACTGGGTGATGATAACGATCTTTATGAGAATTATTTAAATCGTTCACTGAATCGCAGCGAAGCTATGCTAGTGCTACTACAAGATCTTTTGAATATTTTCCGCATGGATGCACAAAATGTTCGGCGTGAAATCGAGCGTATAGATGCAGGAGAGCTACTGCATGAAACCATTGAATTCTTTGACAGTAATATTCAAAAACGTAAACTTCAGCTCGAAGTGAATATAGATAAGAACCTTTTCATTGAAGCTGATCGTGAAGAAATTCGCCGTGTTTATACCAATTTGATCTCCAATGCGATCAAATATAATAAAGAAAATGGTAAGCTAGCGGTCAAAGCAGGTATCAAAGATACTTTTGTTGCTATTACAGTAGAAGACAGCGGTATTGGCATGACTCAGGAAGAAAGCGAACGCTTGTTCGAAGAATTCTTTCGTGCAAAAAATATCTATACGCGCAAGATCAGCGGAACCGGACTTGGAATGACCATTCTCAAGAAGATCGTCGATGAATATGGTGGTAAAATCCAAGTTTCCAGTGAATATGAAAAAGGCAGTATTTTTACTGTTTATCTTCCTCTGGCGAAATAGATATCTGTAATCTGTAATATAAAAATCATATAGATCATAGTGAAACGCTCGCGGGTGTCATCCTGAAAATTCTGAACACAGTGAAGAATTGTTCAGCCCCGAAGGGGTCCCGCAAGGGAGACCTCTGCGAACATTGGATTACGCGAAAGAGTAGTCTATAATAAACAACTATTGCATTCATAAATATTGTTGAGAATCACATTGACACAGAGATCCTGATCCGCCAGCTGGCGGACAGGATGACTAAACATTATTTTCTCACAAACAGAAAAAGGGTTGGACATGTCCAACCCCTACGTTTCTTCATATTTTATTACCAGTTACCAGTCACTATTTATATTCGCAAATCAATTCTAAAATCGAATCCGTAATTCTTTCCGTTTCTTTTGAACTCAACAGATGTCCATTCACTAAAAATGAGAATACGATATTTTCACCCGCAGCTGTTGTCGTGTAGCCGCTCAAGCCACGAACATTTGAAATGGTACCTGTCTTGGCATGAACCTTCTTCTCTGCAGCTGTGCCCAGCATACGACGTTTCAGAGTACCGTCTACACCTGAGATCGGTAAAGCTTCAACCCAAATATCTTTTAGATCAGAGCGATACATACCCTCTAATATTTTGACTAAAATTTGAGGCGAAATATAATCGTATCGCGTTAAGCCCGATCCATCTACATAAGCCCAACTTCCCGGCTCAATACCAAATTCGGTATAGACAGAATCCATGATCTCACGCCCGGCTTCTATTGAGCCTAAACCTGTTTCATGCCAAGACAGTACTCGAGGCATGGTTTCGGCATACATATTCTGGCTGCGCTTCATTAGGCGAGTTGCTACTTCAGAAAGTGGAACCGAATAATAATTTGCCAGTTCACGATAATCTTCATCAATAGGTGCATGCACCCAATTTTCGATCTCATCGCAATCTATCGGGTCACCATTCACAACAATGCCATTTCCCTCAAGTGTTTCCTTTAGCACGTGCACATAGAATTTTGTCGGATTATCAATTGTTGGAGTCCGTTCTGTAGTATCGGAACCTACAACGAGTTGACCGCCAAGAACGATCTCGTTTGAGTAGAAATCTCTATCAAGTGTAATTCTATTATAACCTTTTTCCACAATTTCAAAATCATCTTTTAAAGTAAAGTAGGATGTTTCAATATTGGGGATAAGTTTTACATCTCCATCTAATGTTGTGGGAGGCACTATTTTTACATCGACATAATTCTCATTGAATTGAAGTGCACCGAATTGCGCGGCATACCAGACTTGTTGATAATCCCACGCCCAGCCTTCACCGATATGTACATCATCAAAAGCATTGTCATCACCAATGATATTTCCCGTTATACGGTAAATGCCTTGAGCTTTTAACGTATCTGCCCAAGCTTTGAACACTGCTTTGGAATCTTTCATATAGCGATCATACATAGTTGGATCGCCATTGCTCCAAACGACCAAATCTCCATAAAGCACTGAAGCACGAATTTTTCCTTTGGTCAAGACATGGGTTTCAAATTGGAAATCCGGACCCAAAACTTTCAGTGCAGCAGCTGTAGAGGCGATCTTGTTATTGGATGCCGGCATAAAAAGCCTGTCTTCATTTTGAGCGTACCAAACGTCATCGCTATCCAAAGATTTGATCATTACACCCCAGTGCGCGTGAGCAAATGCTTCATCTTGGACCAAGGCGTCGATCCCTACCATAAGTCTGTTGAAATCAGAGGAACCAGTTTTCTTGATACTTTGAGAAGTACTGGCGCATGAAATAATCAGAATAGCAATAAATAAAAATGTGCTCAAGCGTTTCATAGACATTCTTTCTTAAATTTATCAGGTTAAATTTAGAATAAATCCAGCTTTAACTAAACCAATTTTCTTATAATTTGCAAACAATATAAATAATACTAGATTAATTGAGAATTAATCTCAATTATACTTGATAAATTTAATTTATTATTTTAGATTTGTTCCTTAATGAAATGGAATAAATTGATAACTAAGATCCAAAAACATACTAAACATTCATTTGGAGCAAAAATACAGAATATTTTTGTCTTCATCTTTGTAATTGCTCTATTTTTTGTGGTTATCAACAATGCTTTTTTCAGTCATATCCATCAAATGCCAGATGGACGGATCATAGTTCACGCTCACCCTTTTCGTAAATCAGAAGATCCGAATAACGTCTCTCACAAACACTCAAAAGCCGAGCTATTATTTATTAATTTATTAAATAATATCGCCTTTGGACTTTTACTATTATTCTCATTGCACCTTATTGTTGCCATAACTCCAAGACAAAAACAATCTACAGAATTATATTATAATATATTTAAAAGATATTATAGTAAACGAGCACCTCCTATTCTGGTATAATTTTAAACAATTTTATATCATTTTTTAATAGGAGATTATAATGCATGCTTTTAAAAAATTCATTATTTTATTATTTATTTTTAATATTGCTTTCTCAGCTGAGAAGCATACAGATGCTAATATTGTCGGAGACGTACAATCAAATGGCGAACATCTACCCTTTGTCAATATTATCCTTAAGGGAACAACTATAGGAACAACAACAGACGAAACAGGGCATTTTAATATTATTGACGCTCCTGTGGGTAATTATACTTTGGTTGTCTCATATATGGGTTATAAAACCAAAGAGATCACTATCACAACAAAACTAAACACAACTATCGAGAAAAAGACCATTCTTGAAGAAGATGTCTTACATATGTCTGATATCGTTGTATCAGCCAGCCGTTACGCAGAAAAACGTGTGCTAGCCCCTATGCCGGTTGATGTTATTTCTTTAAGAATGCTGGAGGATATTCAAACTGTAAGCATTTCTGAAGTATTAAACTATACTCCAGGCCTTCGTGTGGAAAACAACTGCCAAAACTGTGGTTTTTCACAAGTAAGAATGAATGGGATGGAAGGTTCTTATTCACAAATCTTGATTAACGGCTTTCCCATCTTCAGTGGATTGGCAGGTGTATATGGATTAGAATTAATCCCATCAAATATGATTGAACAGATCGAAATAGTTAAGGGCGGTGGTTCGGCTATGTATGGTTCTAATGCCATAGCAGGTACGATAAACCTAATACTTAAAGATCCGGTAACAAATATCTATGAAGGTGGTGTCAGTAATAGCCAAATAGGTATCGCCACCAATGGAAATACCGCTTCTGATTATTCAGTCAGATTTAATACATCGGTTGTATCTCAGGATAAAAAAACAGGATTGGCTTTATACGGTTTTTCTCGCGAAAGAGATATGTATGATACTAATGGAGATTCCTTCTCTGAAATTTCTCCTATGGAGAATTTGACAATGGGAACTCGTATTTTCCATCGTTTTGGTTACCGCAATAAACTCTCTATCGATTTTTTCAATATTAGAGAAAAACGAGATGGAGGCAATATGCAAGATTACCCTTTGCATGAACGCGATATTGCCGAAGCTTTGCAACATGACTTGAAAAGTGCTTCCATAAGCTTTGATCAGTATTTTCGAGAATCCGATAACTTAAAAGTTTTTGCTGCTTTTCAAGATTTAAACCGGGACTCATATTACGGTGCTAAGCAATCACTCAGTGATTATGGAAATACAAAAGATCTAACCTACAACTTGGGTCTAAATTATAATGCCGTTTTTAATAAAATTCAAATGATCACAGGAGTTGAGCACCAATCCGATAAATTGATAGATATTAAGCTAGGATATCCCGATCTTGATAGCGTAACTGTTACCGGTGATATACCACATAGAGATAACACTATTATCTCAAATCAAAGATCACTATCTACAGGACTTTTTTCACAGTGGAATATTTCAATAAATAAACTAAAACTTTCAATGGGACTGCGTTTCGAACATTATGATGTTCTTGATCTTACGAACATTACCAATAATAAAAGTGGAAATGTTCTTAGTCCGCGTGTCGGATTGCTCTATTCATTCTCCGATGAACTGCAAGCAAGATTGAATTATTCAAACGGCTATAGAGCACCACAAGTATTCGATGAAGATTTACACATTGAGACCTCAGGCGCCCGTCAAGTTATACATGTAAATGCCAATGACCTCAAACAAGAGAATTCACACACTTATATGGCTTCAGTTGACCTAAATAAAATATGGGAAAATATTGCTCTTTCAATGACCATGGAAGGATTCTATACTCGACTATTAGATCCTTTTATTAACGAAATTGGGGAAGCCGATGAAGATGATGTTGTTGTTTACACACGTATCAATGCAGAAACAGGTGCAACAGTTAAAGGATTAAATATGGAGTTTTTCCTTCAAACTCGAAAAAATATTGCCATTCAAAGTGGTCTTACACTACAATCAAGCACCTATGATGAAATTCATGAGTTTAATGAAACAAAATTCTTCAGAACTCCTAATTCTTATGGTTATTTCAGTTTAGAATGGGATGTTCTTAAAAATCTTTGCTTTGTAACCACCGGAACATATACAGGTAAAATGCTTGTCCCTTATTTTGGTAATACGCTTGCTAACCCTGAAGAAGGTGAATTGCGTACATCTCCCGCATTCTTCGATGTTGGTGCAAAAATAAGCTATACAATTCAATTGAACGGTGCCGATCTTCAAATCTATAGTGGCATTAAAAACATCTTAAATTCTTTCCAATCCGATTATGATTCAGGAATTGATCGTGATCCGGCATATATCTACGGGCCGGTTATGCCAAGAAGCCTATATATTGGTTTAAATATTGGAAATAATTTATAAAATTTTACTCTTTGGGGTATTTTTGAAAACAAAAGCGATATTCTAGGATATCGCTTTTGTTCTTTCTCCAAATACTATAAAAAATAAAATGTATTTTAGGTACTATTCGTATTCTTTCATTACGGCACAAATGAAAACTAGATCTTTTGTGTCTGACATATTTCTATATTGATGCTTTTCATGAGGTAGGATCAATGAAAAATCACCTTCTTCTACAGAATGTAATCCCCCCTTTTCATCCTGAATAGCGCCCTCACCGGAGATGATATAATTTACATGTTCCGATTCGTGAATATGATAAGGCGTATGACCACCCGGTTCTAGAGTAAAAACGCGGAAAGATATATTCGGACTATTATCTTCTTTCCCGATGGGCACCTGGCGAAAAGCATTTTTGACACCTTCCATCATG
>CAYTLV010000031.1:0-3615 GCA_964438445.1 uncultured bacterium
TCTATTTCTTATCTTTCGATATTTACTCGTGATTATTTGTTTTTATATACAAATTTGACAGGCACGCCTTTAAAATCGTAGTTTTTTCTAAAGACGCTTTCGAGATAACGTTTGTAGTGATCTACGATCAGTGAAGGCTCGTTACAAAAAAGTGCTATAAGAGGGGGGTTCTCCAGAACTTGAGTAACGTATTTGATTTTTATATATCTGCCCTTAACAGCTGGCGGGGGATTTCTATCTATAACTTTTATGAAAAAATCATTTAATTTCGAGGTCGGAATGCGTTGCTGCATACGTTCTCTAACGGCAAAAGCTTCATCAAGAAGTTTGAACAAGCGTTGCTTATTAACCGCAGAAACGAACATAACAGGAATATTAGTCAATATAGGGAAGTGATAAAGCAATTCTTTGTTGAATTCTATTGCCGTATGCGTGTCTTTCTCAATCAGGTCCCATTTATTCATCGCAACGATCAGTCCTTTGCGTTGATCAATGATCTCTTGGACAATGCGTACATCTTGAGAGCAAAAACCTTTATTTACATCGACCATTAAAATACAGACATGGGATTCCCGTATAGCGCGTTTTGTCCGAACAAAACTGTAAAATTCAATAGAATCAGCGATCTTATTCTTTTTGCGCAGTCCGGCTGTATCGACCAACATCACTGATTTGCCCTGGTAGTTCATCTCACTATTGATACTGTCACGGGTTGTACCCGCAATATCGGTTACAATGTGGCGGTTTTTCCCAAGAAAAGTATTAGCGAGAGTCGATTTACCGGCATTAGGCATACCCAGAATTGATATTTTCAGGTCATAGGCTTTTTTTTCTACTAAATTGTCTTCAGGTAATCGATTGATAACAAGGTCAAGAAGATCACCGGTCGAGCGTCCATTTAAAGCAGATACTTCTGCAGGTTCTCCAAAACCCAAAGAATAAAAACTATGCATATCCACTTCATAGCGCTCATCGTCAACTTTATTTGTAACAAGGATGACAGATTTTTTACTGCGGTGAAGAAGTTTTGAAATATAATCGTCAAATTGTGTGACTCCGACCTTTACATCCACGATGAAGAGGATAAGATCAGCTTCTGCTGTAGCGATCAAAGCTTGTTCGCGAATACCTTCTTCGATGGTATCGCGGGGGTCCATCATGATCCCGCCTGTATCAATAATTGTAAAAGTTCGTCCGCACCATTCTACTTCAGCGTAAGTACGATCTCGGGTCACACCCTCAGTTTCATGCACAATAGCTTTACGCGTGCGCAGGAAGCGATTGTAGAGTGTTGATTTTCCCACATTTGGACGACCGACTATTGCAACTGTACTCATAGTGGCTAATATAGTGAACAAGTTGTGGGAATGAAATAAAATAAAAAGTTATAAAATTCATTAGCCCGGGGTTTAAACCTCGGGCTAATAAATGATTTGGTATATTGATTTAAACCCTAAGCGAATTAGTATAACAAGTAGTCTTCCCGTATACGAATAAATTGATTCAATTCTTGTTTATAGGTCTTAATAATGTCTTTGGCAGTTTTATGTTGGGTGAACATTTCGAAGGCATCGCGATTACCCCATAACTTATTCATCCAAATCGGTCTTGTGATCACAAAATCTTGTGGATAGAGTTGATGCAGAACATCGATCAAATGAACACCGAATTCCAGTGCCTTGAAATTTACGGGGTCCGTAACCGTTAAAGCTACGCCGTGACAAAGAATACCATTATACTTCGGTTTGTAATATGCATCAGGAGGACAGGTTGGCGTATATGCTACAGCTTGGATATCAATACCTTCAATATTTCGTTTTTTCAATTCCGCCACAAGTTCTTCAGAATTTACATAAGGTGCACCAACCCACTCAAAGGGTTTTTCCGACCCGCGACCTTCAGAAAAATTGGTTGCTTCGAATAAACAAGTTCCCGGATAAACCAGGGCTTCATTAACATTACGGATATTGGGGGAGGGATTGATCCAATTTTGTTTTGCGGATGTATATGGTTTATCAGGATTCCATCCTTTGAGTTTTACAATATTCAATTCCAGTTTGTCAGCACTTTTGATCCAATTCTTGTCTGTGATCATCATGGCCAGTTCTCCCACAGTCATGCCATGTCGTAGTGGAATGGGGTATCTGCCTACACCGGAGTAGAACTCTTGCTGAATGATTGGACCTTCTGCCAAGCGACCTATTGGATTAGGTCGATCAAAAATATAAACCGGAATATTATTTTCGGCTCCGGCTTCCATAATATAGCCCATAGTCGAGATATAAGTGTAAAAACGTGCGCCAATATCCTGAATATCAAAAACCAGAACATCAACATCCTTAAGCATTTCAGGACTTGGTTTTCTTGTTTTTCCGTATAGACTGTAAATAGGTGCTCCTGTTTTCAGGTCTACATTGTCCTTGACAAGTTCACCGGCATCCTCTATGCCTCTAAAACCGTGTTCAGGTCCAAAGATAGCTTTAATATTGATACCCGTATCGTGGATCAGGTCCACAATATGTTCACCATTGATATTTTTTGCCGTATGATTGGTTACGATACCAACATTTTTTCCTTCTAACATTGGAAAACCGTCCTTAGCTGCAATATCCAACCCACTTTGAGTTGAACAACCAAGAAATAGAAATAATACGATAAACATGGCGAAAATTGATTTAATTGATCTCATGATTTCCTCAATTGATTATTTTTTGGCGAACATTTTATTTACAAAGTTACCGACTGAAGAGGCGGAAATGATCAGTCCGATCATAATTCCAAAACTGATAGTGGAGACCCAGAGCATTTTATAAGTTGCTGCGCTGATTTCAACAAGCTGGAATGATCCCGCAATGAATTTATGGGCAAAGATCAAACAGATAGCTGAAAGAAAACCGCCCACAAAACCTTCGATCGCACCTTCAAGTATATAAGGCAAACGGATCAAAAGATTGCCGGCACCAAGGATCTTCATGATATCTATTTGACGGCGTTTTGCGTAAACCGATAATTTTATGGTATTACGAATGAGCAAATTCATAGCAAATACGAGTATGATCAATACGAAGATCCCTGCGACTGCAACTGCTTGAGTTGCTTTTTCTAATTTTTCTATTAGAGCATGACGGTAGTGGACTTCGTCTACACCCTTGATGTTCTCAATCTGAGTCTTAAAAAGAGTCAGGTATTCGGGATGATTGAATTCACGAAGTAGTCGAACTTCAAATGAGACCGGAAGAGGATTTTCATCCAGAATATCCATGATATTCTCACCGAACTCTTCTTTGAATATCTGTGCTGCCGTTTCTTTTGAAACATATCTGAGCCGCTCAATGGTATTATAAGCTTCAAGTTCATCTTGAATATTCTTTACTTGAGTGCTTGAAGTGGAGGGATCAAGGTAAACCTCAACGACCATATTGCTTTTTAGGTCGCGCAGTTGATCGTAAAGGACGAAACTGATCTCAAAAAGGGCGACAAGTATGGTCAGCGCGATACAAATCGTCAGGATAGTCGCAACGACCGGCGTACGTTCACGCCATAAATTTGAAAATGTCTGCTTTAATACAAAAATAAATTTCATTCTTGATTCGTCAGTAAATTTATCCGGGTTTT